>NZ_CAKVMR010000034.1 GCF_934772795.1 uncultured Holdemanella sp. | reverse complement strand
AGAGCATTAGATGAAATGTTTGAAGAATCCACAAACAAAGGAATCCAGATGGGTATCAAGCAGGGTTTTGAACAAGGAATTGAGCAAGGAATAGTACAAGGGATTGAACTAAATCGATTTGAAGTATATCAAACTATGTTAGACAAGGGTTTCAGTATTAAAACAATCGCATCGATCTTCTCAGTAAGTGAAGAATCGATTGAAAAGCTATTGATGAAAGCTTAGTGATAGGGTACGAATATTCGTATCCTTATTTTTGTTTTATTTTTTAGCACTCAGTTGTTGACGGTGCTAAAAATTGTGATATACTAATAGCAGACAAGGAAAATGAGTGCTAGAAGGAGGTCTTCACAATGGAAATCACACAACGTCAAAAGATAATCTTTAAAACAATAGTTGAAGAGTTTACCCGTTGTGCAGAACCTGTTGGTTCGAAGACTTTGATGGAACTTCTAGATTTCCCGGTTTCATCAGCGACCATCCGTAATGAGATGGCGACACTTGAAAAGTTGGGATTACTAGAGAAGACACATACTTCGAGTGGTCGTATTCCGAGTCAAAAAGGTTACAGGTACTATGTTGAACATCTTATGGAAGCGGATTTGGATGCTTCTACAAAGAATGCTTTACAGCAAGTCTTTAGTGAAAGGCATTATTCGTTAGAAGAAGTTGTTCAAAAAAGCTGTGATATTTTGTCACATATGACAAATTTGACCAGTGTTGTTTTAGGACCTGATAGCAGGCATCAGACTTTACAGCATGTACAGTTGATTCCAATCAACAATCAGAGTGCTGTTGCGATCATTGTCACAGATCAAGGACATACAGAAAATAAAGTGTTCCAGTTTGGTACAGATGTTTCTATGCAAGACATTCAAAATTGTACAGATTTATTAAATGACCAATTGGTGGGAACGCCAATTGAAAATGTCGTTGATAAAATGAAAGAAATTGAACCAATGATGGCAGCGAAACTTGTTCGACATGAAGTTTTGTTTGAAGCGTTCGTTTCAGCCTTTATGCGATTTGCGACAGAGAAAGTTGCAGTTTCTGGACGAAGCAATATGTTGTATCAGCCAGAATTCAGTGACATCAATAAGTTGAAACAAATGATGCGTATATTGGAAAATGGAAACTTATTCCACCAATGGACGGATCAAGAGGGAAATGTAGCAATCCAGATTGGTGAAAGAAACGAGTTGTTGCAAATTGGAGATTGTTCAGTATTAACGACAAAATTCCATTATAACAGCGATGAGGAAGGACAATTAATGGTTGTTGGTCCAAATCGAATGCAATATTCCAAGGTCGTAGCCTTGATGGATTATATGTCAAATGTCATCGAAGACGTCTTTGGGACAGACAAAAATAAGGGAGGTGCCAACGATGAGCAAAGAAGAAAATAAAGAAGTGAAAGAAGAAGTAAAAGAAGAAACAAAAGAAGAAGTTGTTGAAGAGGCAGCTGAAGAAAAGAAGGAACCAAGTTCAGACGAAATCATTGAAGGTTTGAAGGCGGAACTAGACAAGGCAAAAAATGATGTAGCACGTGCTTATGCAGATACAGAAAACATGAAGAAACGTCTACAGAAAGATGCAGATGCAACTCGAAAATATCGCTTCCAACAGCCAGCAACGGAAATCTTGCCAATTCTTGATTCAATGGAAATGGCTTTGAAAGTACAAACCGAGGATGAAACAATTAAGAATTATGTCAAGGGTTTTGAGATGATTCATAAGCAATTGAAAGGTGTGCTGGAAAAAGAAGGCGTACAGGAAATAGATGCAGCCGATAAACCATTCGACCACAATACAATGCAGGCTTTGATGCAAGAGAAAAAAGAAGGCGTTGAAAGTGGAATGGTTCTTGAAGTATTACAAAAAGGATATATGTTGAAGGATCGTATTTTACGACCAGCATTAGTAAAAGTAAGCGAATAAGGGAGGTAATTATCATGAGTAAAATTATTGGTATTGACTTAGGTACAACAAATAGCTGTGTTGCGGTTATGGAAGGTAAAGATAGTAAAGTAATTCCTAACCCAGAAGGAAATCGTACAACACCAAGTGTTGTTGCGTTCAAAGATGGAGAACGTATTATTGGTGATGCTGCAAAACGTCAGGCAGTCACAAATAAAAACACAATTAGTTCAATTAAGCGTTTGATGGGAACAAATGAAAAAGTAGATGCTGAAGGAAAATCATATACACCACAAGAAATTAGTGCAATGATCCTTCAATACTTGAAATCATATGCAGAAGATTACTTAGGAGAAAAAGTAACAAAGGCTGTTATTACAGTTCCTGCATACTTCAACGATGCTCAGCGTCAAGCAACTAAAGATGCTGGTAAAATTGCCGGATTAGAAGTAGAACGTATTATCAACGAACCAACAGCTGCAGCATTGGCTTATGGTATTGATAAAACAGATAAAGAAGAAAAAGTATTGATCTATGACTTAGGTGGAGGAACTTTCGATGTTAGTGTCCTTGACTTAGCAGACGGAACATTCGAAGTATTATCAACAAACGGAGACACTCACTTAGGTGGTGATGACTTCGATAACGTATTAGTAAACTGGATGGTTGATACATTCAAGAAAGACAACGCAATTGACTTGTCACAAGATCCAATGGCTATGCAACGTTTAAAAGAAGCTGCTGAAAAAGCTAAGAAAGATTTAAGTGGTGTAATGCAGACACAAATCAGTTTACCATTTATCTCAGCAGGTCCTGCTGGTCCATTGCACTTTGATGCAACATTAACTCGTGCTAAATTCGATGATATGACTAAACATTTAGTTGAACGTACATTAATTCCAATTGAAAATGCATTAAGAGATGCTAAATTGTCTAAATCTGATATCGATGAAGTATTATTAGTTGGTGGATCTACTCGTATTCCAGCTGTTCAAGAAGCAGTACGTAGAGCATTAGGAAAAGATCCTAACCACTCTGTTAACCCAGACGAAGCTGTAGCTATGGGTGCTGCTATCCAAGGTGGAGTTATCTCTGGTGATGTTAACGACGTATTATTACTAGATGTTACACCATTGTCATTAGGTATCGAAACTATGGGTGGAGTTATGACAGTATTGATCCCTCGTAACACTACAATCCCAACAAGTAAATCACAGATCTTCTCAACAGCTGCAGATAACCAACCAGCTGTAGACATCCGTGTATTACAAGGTGAACGTCCAATGGCTAACGACAACAAAGAATTAGGTAACTTCCAATTAAACGGAATTGCACCTGCTCGTCGTGGAGTTCCTCAAATCGAAGTTAAATTCGACATTGATGCCAACGGTATCGTACACGTAAGTGCTACAGATAAGGGTACTGGTAAAGAACAACACATCACAATTCAAAACTCTAGTGGATTGAGTGATGAAGAAATCGATCGTATGGTTCGTGAAGCTGAAGATAACAAGGCTGAAGATGAAAAACGTAAAGAAGAAATTGATTTACGTAACAAAGCTGAAGGCTTCATTGCACAAATCGATGGAATGTTAGAAGACAATAAAGATAAGATTGATCCAAAACAAGCTGAAGAAACTAAGAAATTGCGTGACGATCTACAAAAATCTTTAGATGAAAATAACATGGAAGAAGTTAAGGCTAAATTAGACATGCTTGAAAAAGCAGCAATGCAAGCTGGACAAGCAATGTATAACCAACCAAATGGTGATGCAGCTTCACAATCAACACAAACTCACTCAGGTGATGATGTAGTTGACGGTGAATTCACTGAGAAGTAAAATAAATAAGCAACATTTGAAGTTCTAGCTCGGCTAGAACTTCTTCGTATCGTATGGAGGGATTCACATGGCAGAAAAACGTGACTATTATGAAGTACTTGGTGTCAGCAAAAGTGCTACACCAGATGAAATTAAAAAGGCCTATCGAAAATTGGCCATGAAATATCACCCCGATCGAAATCATGAACCTGGAGCTGAAGATAAGTTCAAGGAAATCAATGAAGCTTACGAAGTATTAAGCGATGAGAAAAAGCGTGCTACATATGACCAGTTTGGTCATGCAGGTATGGATGGAGCCTTTGGACAAGGTGGTGGATTCTCTGGAGGATTCACAGATTTTGGTGATTTAGGAGACATCTTCGGTTCGTTCTTTGGTGGAGGATTTGGCGGTGGAGGATCTCGCCGTTCAAGTAACCAGCCTCGCCAAGGACAAGACCGTTACATGCAGATGCGCATTGATTTCATGGATTCCATTTTTGGTAAAACAGAAACGATTTCATTGGACGTGGATGAAACATGTAAACACTGTAACGGATCTGGAGCCGAAAGCCCAAGTGATGTGCAGACATGTCCTACATGCCATGGTTCTGGATATGTTATGTCTCAACAAAGAACACCATTTGGTGTGATTCAGCAACAAAGCGTATGTCCAGATTGTCATGGTACAGGTAAGAAAGTTACACGTGCATGCTCGCATTGTCATGGAAAAGGATATGAACATCGTCGTGTAAAACTAGATATTAAAATTCCAGCAGGAATTCAATCTGGTCAACAGATTCGTATTCCAGGAAAAGGTGAAAGAGGAACAAATGGAGGACCAAATGGCGATTTATACATCGAAATTATGGTTACACCACATCCTACTTTCAAACGTGAAGACAACAATATCTTCATTAAAGTTCCAATCAGTTCAATTGATGCGACAATTGGATGTACGATCCAAGTACCAACCGTGTATGGTGATGTTGAATTAAAGATTCCTGAAGGAACACAGCCAAACACTAAATTCCGTTTAAAAGGAAAAGGTGTAAAAGCACGTTCAGGACAAGGGGATGAATTTGTAGAAGTACAGGTTGAAATTCCACGTAAAGTATCTCGCAGAGAAAGAGAACTATATGAAGAATTAAAATCTGGACAATCTGAATCTCCTTTTGAAAGATTTAAAAGAGCGTTTAAGTAAACGAAAAGAGCAGTTTATTGCTGCTCTTTCTTTTTTTTCATCTTGTCTGAATCTAAGAAGAACATTGTGAATGTAGCACGAGAAAGAAGTACATTTTCGTCATTAAAGATAAATACCTCATATACTCCAGTTGTTCTTCCACTTGAAATCTCTTGGGCAATCCCAATCAATTTGCCACCACGACCAGGCTTAATATAATTAATTGTACCCGTAAGTGTAACACTATCTCTTCCTGTCGCAAAGCTTGCTGCTCCAGCTACAGTGTCAGCCAAAGAGAATAATGCTCCACCATGGACAAAGCCATGTATATTTAAAATCTGTTCATCAATAATCATTTCTACTTTCGCAAAACCATGGCGAACTTCTGTTACACGCATGTCATTGCTTTGCAGGAATTGACTTGAACTATTGAGACGATCCATTAAAGCCTGCATATTTTCTTCCATAAACAACCTCCAACAATGCTTTTATTATAGCATGAAATGATGCTATAATGCTTATTGTACTTAAGAAGGAGAATGATTTATGGATTCAAATAATATATTTTTTAAGGTCATTGTAGGTATTGTATTAGTTGGATATATGGCCTTTATTTTCTATCAAAGCTTAAAAGGTGGACTTGCCTATAAAAAGGAATTTGAAAACTTCAAAAACTCACACAAACACTATGAAACTATGGTCGATGGTGGATATTGGGTATGGGTCATGATTGCGATGGCGGTTTTAGCCTTCATTTTAATGTTCATGGCACCAGCATTAGCTGCCAATGGACAAACATATTATTACTATTTAGCATATGGATGTATTGGACTTGTATTTTTAGGACTAGCCATTGATTCCTATACACACCGTCGTATTTACTTCACAGAAGAAGGTTTCTTCTTTGAAGATACATATTATCGTTATCGTATGCTTGCGAATTTTGAATTTAAAAATGGTATTGTGGCACGCAACTGCAACGTATTAATGAGTAACCGCGATAAGATCGTAGTCACAAAAAAGATTGGCGAAGCCTTACAGGAAAGACAAAAAGCATTTAAAAAAGCTAAGAAAGAACGTCGCAAATAATGTTGTTTCTTTCAGATTTGGATGGAACATTGATGGATTCAAACGGTGAAATCACAATAGAAGATGTTGAAGCAATCCATCAATGGACACAAAAACATGGCTTTGGCTTTGTGACAGGAAGAGATCGCGCCTTTTGTGTGGCACTTGCCTCTAAATATCAATTGTCCTGTGAATACATGATTACAGATAATGGGGCCAATGCATATTATAAAGATGAGAATGTATATTCTTCCTTGATTGAGTTAAGTGAAGGTATACAAATGTGTAAAGCGATTCTAGAATATAAGGTGGATTTATTCTATACAGATGAATTTGGCAATCGCTATTATCCAATTGCGTGTTATGGTAAAGAACGCCTTCATATTTTTGAAAAGAAACAGCCCGGTTTAGGTCAATTTTCAAATATAGATCTATTCGATTATTTGAATATGCGAGATTTAGGGTTAGCCAAATTAAGTATGTATGTTGAAAAAGATATGGATTTACTTTTAAATGAATTTAAGCAACGTTTTAGTCATTGTGAAGTCATGGCCACTTCAAAGGATTATATTGAAATCACAAGAAAAGGAACAAATAAATGGAAAGCTTTTTGTCATTTACCAATTTCAGATGCGATTTTTATTGGAGATGGAGAAAATGACTTGTGCATATTAAAAAACTTAAAGAATACATATGTGATGGAGCATGCACCTGAATGCTTAAAATCATTTGGTGTGAGTGTAAAAAGTGTGGCAGAAGCCATGAATATAGAAAGCAGGAAAGAAAATGTCTAGAAAAAGAAAAAGAGGGGCAAAGGCAACGGCTGCCTCAATGGTTATGGATACATTGAAAAAAAGAGGGGCAGTGGATGAAAAAACGGCAGTAGATGTAAGTGCATTTAAAAACTTGCCTTATGCCACATCCACAATTAGCTATACAGTTACAAATTTAATAGAAGAAGGCGTTGTTGGTAAAACCGATGATGAAAGATTCTATTATGATGATTTGGGATTTAAAGCTTTAGAAACAAAATTTGTACGTGGATACTCAATGATTTTTATTGTGCCTATTGTCATTGCGATCCTTATCTATGTTCTACAAAAAGTATTATAAAAGAGTGTCGCAGTAATGCGACATTTTCTATAAGGAAAGGAGGATTTGAATGGATAAACCAAAATCATTTGCGTATATTATTTTTTGTTTAGCATTTTGTTTAGCATTTGCGATAGGCAGTAACTACTTGGTCAATACGACAACACAAGCGAATATGATATACAATTCAAATGAGTCACGCAAGATTGGTGCAACATATATGACCTACAATAATACATTCTATTCGGTGGTCAATGAGGAAATATCCAAGATTGTAAAAGAGCATGGAGATCAGCTTATTACTTTAGATCCAGCTATGAGTTTAAAAAAGCAGAAGGAACAAATTCAATACTTAATGGATCAACAAGTCGATGCCCTCGTGATTACACCTGTTGATTATGAGGGATTAAAAGATTCTTTAAAGCTTGCCTATAAAAAACGTATTCCTGTGATTGTGGTGGATACAGAAGTTAAAGATCATAAATATGTAACTTACAGTATTGTCAGTGATAACTATGATGCGGGAGTACAATGTGCTAAAGATATGATGAGTAAGTTGGATCATGCCAATATTGTTCTGCTTCAACATTCGACAACTCAATCTGGTTATTTGCGTATTAAGGGATTTGAAGATACGATTCAATCCAACCCGGATTATACAGTAGTGAAGAGAATGGAATGTGAAGGACAATTAGAAAAAGCCATGCCAAAAATGGAGTCTTTTATTGAGGAAGGAATCGAATTTGATGTAGTGATGTGTTTAAATGATCCAAGCGCAATGGGCGCTATGGCCGCACTTTCATCGAACAATATGTTGGAAGGCAAGTATGTGTATGGCATAGATGGAACGCCTGAGGCAAAAGAAATGGTGTCAGAAGGTAAAATGGCTGCCACTGTAGCACAATCGCCAAAGACATTCGGAAAGAAGGCGGGAGAAGCTATTTATAAGTTGTTTTCGCAAGAAAAAATTAAGAATAAAAATGAAGTGAGTCCTGTGCAGATCATCACAAAAGAGAATGTTCAAGATTATTCTACGGAGGGCTGGCAATGATACAAAATATTAAAAAATATAGTGTGTGGATCGTTTATGTCAGTATGTGGCTCTTTAGTTTTTTTACCGTTTGGTACATCGCCATCGTAATGTATTATACGTTGGTGCATGTTGCACAAAGTGGCTATGCCTCTGATTTTATCAAGAGTATCTCCACACTTTCTGATGTTCCTATTCGTTCCTTTTATGTAGCTGTATTTGGCTTTGTAGGACTGTTCTGTTTTGTGACAATACGCAAAAAAATTAGATTCTTTCATCACCATCAAATGATTCCAATTCTAATTGAACTTGGAATAAGTCTTTTGATCATGAAAAATATATCGTTTAGTACGACATGTATTTTATTTCTGATTATTGCGGATAGCTTACTCTATGTAGATAAACCATTTGATCGTTCAATCTGCATCATACTTGTCTTTCTAGCATATATGCTTTCCAATTATGGGTATTTATCAAATTATATTCCAATGATTTCATTCCAGGAATATTTGTCGGTATATAATTCAAAAACACAAGGCTTGTTGTTGGGAATTGAAGTAACTTTAAGCAATTTAAACATTGTCTTATTTATAGCTTATATATTCTTGTATTTACAGAAACAAATGGATGAAACGCAGAAGTTTGCGGCTTTAAATGCCGAATTGAAACGTTTGAATATTCAATTAAAAGGATATGCGAATTTAAGAGAAAAAATGGGTGAGACCAAAGAAAGAAACCGACTTGCCAGAGAGATTCATGATACATTAGGACATACGTTAACGGGATTAAGTGTCGGTCTTGAAGCTTGTAGGGTGATGATTGATAAGGATGTCAATGTTACTAAAGCACAGCTAGGCATTTTGGAAGAGAGCGCAAAACGCGGTTTAACCGATGTTAGACGTTCAGTGGATAAATTAAAGCCAGATGCATTAGAACGTTATTCTTTAAAAGAAGCATTGGATATGATGATCATGGATTATCAGAAATTGACGGATGTGACCATTCTTTATTTATGTCATTTACCTTTGGTAAATTTGAATGCGGATGAAGAAGAAATCGTATATCGCGTTGTTCAAGAAGGAATGACTAATTCGGTAAGGCATGGGCATGCGACAAAAATTTATGTTTCGATTGCGCAGGCAGACAATAATTTGATTATAATTATAGAAGATAATGGTCAAGGTTGTAAGGATGTTAAACCAGGATTTGGCATTCATCATTTGACGGAACGTATTAATTTACTACAAGGAAGAATACGTTATTATGGGGATAAAGGTTTTGAATTGATTGTAGAAATACCAATGAGAAGAGGAGAATAGAATGGTTAAAATCATGATTGCGGATGATCAGCAGCTCATTCGAGAAAGTTTAAAGATCATCTTAGATTCGGATCCGGATTTTGAAGTAGTAAAAGTGGTTGGCAGTGGACAAGAAGTATTGGACACATTAGAAACAGAAAGTATAGATATTATCTTGATGGATGTGCGTATGCCAAATATGAGTGGTGTAGACTGCACGCGTTTGGTAAAAAAGAAGTATCCAAATATAAAAGTCATAATATTAACGACTTTTGATGATGATGAATATATTTATGATGCATTAAAATATGGCGCAAGTGGATATCTTTTGAAAGGATGTTCTCTAGAGGAATTGAGTTTGGCAATTCATAATGTTTTATCTGGCGGAGCTTGTTTTAATCCAAATGTGGCTGGTAAAGTGACACAGTTCTTTTCTAGAATGGCAAATTCGAATGGGGAATTTAATTTTGAACATGGAGAAGATGAACATATCGATTTGAGTGATACCGAATGTAAGATCATTGCCCAAATAGGTCATGGTTATTCAAATAAGGAGATTGCACAAAAACTAGGATTTAGTGAAGGAACGATTCGTAACTATTTAAGTGTGATTTTGGATAAACTCGATTTAAGAGATCGTACACAATTGGCTATTTGGTATTTGTCTAGAGGAAATAAATAGATGGTAAGAAAAAGATTGAAAATTATTTTAACTACCATATTGGTGTGTTGTTTGGCAGGAACCTTTTATTATACGCAAAAACCAGTTGTTCTAACGATTGGCGTATTTGCGGGTAGCAACTGGAATGTGCCTAGTCCAGAAAGTGGCAAGATCATTGATGATGTGATCAAACGGTTTGAAAAAAAACATCCGAATGTCCAAGTGAAATATGTGAGTGGTATCTTGAAGGATGACTACTCGGCTTGGATTTCAAAAGAAGCATTGGACGGAAAACTTCCCGATGTCTTTATGGTGTTGAGTGATGATCTTTCGACATATGCCAAAGTAGGTATGTTAGAACCGTTAGATACTTATATGTTGACGGACTCTGAATTTGATCAAAATCGCTATTTTTCAACGACACTGAGTGCAGGTAATATTTATGATCAGCAGTATGCCCTTCCTTATGAGAGTTCACCAACTTTGATGTTCGTGAATAAAACGTTACTAGAAGAGAATGGCATTGAAATACCGAATATCAATTGGACATGGGATGATTTCTATGCGATTTGCGAGAAATTGACTGTGGACACAGATGGTGATGGAGAAATCGACCAATTTGGGGAGTATGGCTATACTTGGGAAAATGCCCTAAGTTCTAATGGACAGGCTTTGTTTGATGAGAAAAGCATGAAGAGTACTTTGCACAATGATGATGTGTATTCGGCCATTGAATTTGTACGAAAGCTAAATCGTTTAAATCGTGGGAATAATGTCACAAGTGAATTGTTTGATAAGGGTAAGGTTGCCTTTTGTCCTATGATGTTTAGTGAGTATAGAACATATAAGCCATATCCATGGAGTGTTAAGAAATATTCGAATTTTGAATGGGAATGTTTGCCGATGCCAGCAGGTCCTAATGGCTATAATGCTTCGCAAATGGATAGCTTGCTTTGTGGTATCAGTAAGATGTCCTCGAATAAAAAGATGGCATGGGAATTTTTAAAGTTACTTTGTTACGACGAAACAACCCAAGAGAGTTTATTTAAGTATTCGCAGGGTGTATCGGTATTGAAGAATGTTTCAACATCAAAAAATGTGACAAAGTACATTCAGGAAGATGCGCCATTGGATTCAAGTTATAATTTGGATTTTTTTGATGATATGATGGAGCGTGCAATCACAATTAAAAAGGTGGATGGTTATGATCAATTGTATTCGATGGCGGATAGTGAAATTCGAAGACTGATTGATACGAATGAAGATATTGAGGCGTCTTTACAGAAGTTAAATGATGAATTGAATATATTATTAGAGAAACAGTAATGCTGTTTCTTTTTAAATGACATTTGTCACTTAAAAGTGGTGACATATGAAAATTGAAAAGGTTTTCATTCGGGTTATAATGAATGTGTATTCTATGTGATACTCATGTTTGAAAGTCGCAAAAATATGTGAAATTGTGTGTAAAAATGCTTGAAAACGCTAACATGTTTATTATAAAATGTGAGTAAGTAAGAAATGCGGAGGAAAAAATAATGAAATATGTAGTTATGGTAAGCCATGGCGAATTTGCCCCAGGATTACACAGTGCCGTTAAAATGATGACGGGAGATCGCGAAGATGTATTGTCTACAAGCTTAAAGGACGGAATGAGCGCAGATGAATTTGCATCTAACTTTGCTGAATTGATCAAAGATTTCAAAGAAGATGATCAAGTTATTTTATTAGCTGATATTTTGAGTGGTTCTCCATTTACAAATGCATTGAATGTTTTGGATCAAAGAGGATTACTACAAAACACATTGGTTATTGCAGGTATGAATATGCCACTTGCAATCACAGCTGTATTGATGAAAGATAATTTCGATAATGTACAAGATTTAAAAGATACATTATTAAGTGAAGGTCGTACAGGATTGACTGATTTTACAGTTGCTTCTGATGATGACGACGAAGATCTATAGGATTTGGCTATAACGCATATAGCGAAGGCATAAACAGAATAAAGGAGGACATATAATGATTAGTTTTATTCGTGTTGACGATCGTATTATCCACGGTCAGATTGTTACAAGATGGTCTAAAGAATACCCTTGTGATGGAATTATCGCAGTTAACGACAAGGCTGCTACTACTCCTGTATTGACACAGTCATTCAAGGCTAGTACAGACAAGAAAGTATTTGTTTGGACAAAAGAACACTGGAGAGAAAAAGCAGAAACAGTTAAGAATTCTAATAAAAAATATTTCTTAATCACTAAAAACCCAGTGGATATGAAAGAATTGTTAGTAGACGATGGATTCGTACCTAACGATGTTAAAACAGTAGTTATTGGACCATGTAATGATCGTCCAGGAGCTACAAAATTAGGTCAAAACCAGTCAATTACTCAAGAAGAAGCAGATGCTTGTGAAGCATTGACAAACGCTGGTTATACAGTATTGTTTGCGTTATTAAAAGAAACAGCAATCGGTACTTGGGACAAATTTAGATCTAAATTTGGTTACTAATAGTGGGAATAGTAAACAAATTAAGATAAATAGAGAGAAAAAAAGGAGAGATTTATAATGAGTTGGTTACAAGCAATTTTAATCGGACTTATGAGTTGTACAGCAGCAAGTACTATCGCTTGTTTAGGTACAACAGTAGGTAACTACACGTTGAACCGTCCATTAGTTGCATCATTATTCGTAGGTTTGATCCTAGGTGATGTATCTGGATGTATTCAAATTGGTATTCCAATGCAGGTAATGTGGATCGCATTGGTTACACCTGGTGGAACAGTCGCATCTGACTTACGTGCCGTAAGTTACATCGGTATTCCATTGGCTTATGTTGGAGCAAAAGCAGCAGGTATGGATTTTGGAGGAACTGAAGCACAAGGTTTAGCTTCTAGTATCTCAGCCATGACTGGTGTTATCGGTATTACTTTATTCTACGGAACAGCTATGATGAACCTTATTTGGCAACACTGGGGCTGGGCTCAATTGGATAAAGGAAACTTGGATTGCTTAGGAAAAGTTGATGTTGTTCTCCCACTAATTTCACACTTTGTATTATCATTCTTGCCAGTTACTTTACTTTGCTACTATGGATCTGGAGCCGTAGCTGAATTGTTCCAGAGCTTAAATACTGAAGTATGGTATGTAAAAGCTATCTTATCAGTAGGATCAGTACTTCCTGCAGTAGGTATTGGTATCTTGTTAAAATCAGTAGTATCTAAGACTTCTGACTTGATTTACTTCATGTTCGGATTTGCTTTAGCTGCTTCTATGGGATTAACATTAATTGCTGCTACAGTTGTTGGTGGTGTATTCGCATTGATTAACTACCAAATGACAATGATGAAAGCTACAGGTGCTGTTGGTGGTGCTTCTGTAGATTACGATGATGAGGAGGACATTTAATTATGAAAAAGATTTCTAAGAAAACATTAAATAGTTCTTTCTGGCGTTGGTGGTATGGAAACTTAACATGTTTCTCACACGAACACATGCAGACATTTGGTTACATGTGGTCAATGCTTCCAATTATCAAAGAATTATATCCTTCTCACGAAGAACAATGTGAAAAAATGACTACTTACTACCCATTCTTCAATACTGAACCTCAGATTGGATCTATCGTAGTTGGTATTACAGCTGGTTTGGAAGAAGCTCGTGCAAACGGAGCTGAAGGAATCGATGATGAAATGATCAACGGTATCCGTGCAGGTCTAATGGGACCTTTGGCAGGTATTGGTGACTCATTGATCGTTGGTACTTATATTCCTATCTTATTAGGTATCGCATTAGGTTTTGCAGAAGGTGGATCTGTTTTAGGACCATTATTCTATATCATCGTATGGAACTTAACTTCAATTTGGTTCCAAAAATTCGTATACTTCAAAGGTTATGAATTAGGTGGTAGTGCTGTTGAATTGTTAGTTGGAGAAAAAGCAACTGCGTTCCGTGAATCAGTATTGGTTATGGGACAAGTTATCGTTGGTGCGATGGCAGCTTCTTGGGTTTCAATTTCAACTAACTTAGTAATTACACAATCTTATGATGCAGAAACTGGTAAGTTAACAGACGTAACATTAGGATCTAAATTAGATGGAGCATTCCCTAAGATCTTAACAATGTTATTCGTATTGTTTGCTTGGTGGTTGATGGCTAAGAAAAACGTTACTCCAATTAAAGTATTGTTATTGTTCGTAGTTATCGGATTCGTAGGATCTGTTGTAGGATTCTTAGGATAATCACTAAAGACATTTAAAGGCGGGCTTAACTTGTTAGGCCTGTCTTTTTTTCTTATAATATATTTGTAATTTTGAAAAGGAGCGTTCATTATGAGTTTGAGCCGTAAAGAAAGAGATCAGCTTGCAGAAGTGATTCAAAGAGAAAATGAAATGATTATTAAAGTAGGAAGAATGGTCAGAAATGCCTTTGTTCTTACACTTGTATTTGCTGCAGTGACATACTGGGGATGGTCTGGAATGACAGATCCAATGTTTCCAACGATTCCTATGAGTGTTCGTAATGTAGTTAAATGGATTGCCTTAATGGGGTTGATTCTATCGGGTTCATTTACAGTTTTAGGATTTATTTCTCATAGAAATGGGAAAAAGAGCGTATTAAAGAAGATTGATTTGTACGAAGAGAAATAAAAATTTGTATATTTTAGTTTAAATATTTTTAAAAACAACTAAAAACAACAATAAATGTGTAAAATATACACATAATTTCACACAATATAACTATACCTATCACTTTATTCTTTAGTAAGATACTGATGAGCCAAAGATAGTGGCTCACTTCATAATCAAATTCCCTTTCTTAAAACTTTCTTGAGAAGCCCCGCTAAAGGGGCTTTTCATTTGCCTTTTTGAAAGTTGGACATACAAATAGTAGTTGCGATATAATAATATGGATGAAAGAAGTGTAGTTTTTATGGAAGATAAAATACGAATTATAATGTATTCAAGTGCAGATAAAGTGGATGGTCAAGGTGTAGGCAGTGCCTACGAAGAACAGGTTAATCTAATTAAAGAAGGGGCTAGCGATATCTTTGAAGTGGGTATCAATAACTGGATCAAATCGCCAGACATTCAACATTTCCATACGGTGGATCCAACTTTCTATGTGAAGATGCAAAATCATAAGGCAGCTAATATTGCCTATTGTCATTTTTTACCGGATACACTTGAGGGAAGCTTAAAGATTCCAGCACCATTATTGAATGTATTCCGTTCTTATTTGATTCAATTCTATAAGAGTGCGGATCGCTTGGTTGTTGTGAATCCAAGTTTTATTGATGCATTAGTGGCCTATGGTATTGATCGAGAAAGAATTTACTATATTCCTAACTATGTATCCAAGGAAAAATTCTATCGTAAATCGGATGAGGAGTGTGCTTCGATTCGCGAGAAGTATGGTGTAGCCAAAGATGCTTTTGTGGTACTGGGTGCAGGACAAGTACAAACACGTAAGGGTGTACTTGATTTTGTGGATGTTGCCAAACAAATGCCAGACGTACAGTTCGTATGGGCTGGGGGCTTTTCTTTTGGTCGTATTACCGATGGATATGAGGAATTGAAGAAGTTACAGGAAAATCCACCTGAAAACTGTAAATTCTTAGGCATTGTTCCGCGTGAAGAAATGGTGGATCTATATAATATGGCGAACGTGCTTTTTGTACCGAGCTACAATGAATTATTTCCAATGACTATTTTAGAAGCTGTGAACTTACATGTTCCATTGGTGCTTCGTGATTTGGATTTATATAAGGATATCTTATTTGATCGTTATATGCATGCCGATGATAATAATGGTTTTAAAAATTGTCTGTTAGAGTTGAAAAATGATCCAGATGTATATGGGAAGTATCAAAATGAGAGTCGTATATTGAGTGAATTCTATTCTAAGGAACACGTATTGAATATGTGGAGAGAATTCTATTTGAGTGCTTATAAGGATAAACAAGAGGAATTATTAAACAAGAAAAAATAGGGGTTTTTATGAAAAAACAGAAATACGCACTAAATCTGTTACTTATTCTTGCGTTAACGGGGTTTGCCCTGTGGTTTGCCCTAAAGGATAATTTTCATCAGGTCTTAAAGTGCATTTCACAAATGAATCTGTTAAGCCTTGTCATTGTCTTATTGTGGGGTGTTCTTTTTACTGCGGTATGGGGATTTGTGTATTATGTCTTAGGAAGAAAATATACAAAGAACTATACACCTGGTAAAGGAATTCTTGTAGCCTTTATTGGTTCTTTCTTTTCGGGAATTACGCCGAGTAGTACGGGTGGACAGTTTGTTCAGGCCTATATTATGAAGAAGCAGGGAATCAAAGTGAGTGATGGGGCTAGCTTGTTGTGGGCTGATTTCATTATTTATCAGACGACAATGATGATTTATGTTTCGGTTCTGTTTCTTTTGCGTTTTGCGTATTATAGTGCGCAATCCGCATGGTTCAATATTATATTGTTAGGCTATATCATCAATGCGGTGGTTGTTGTAGCGCTATATACGATTGCGTTATTTCCTAGTATTTATATCAAGCTTTCGCGTACTTTAGTTAAGGTATTGTCAAAGTTACATATTTTAAAGAATCCAGAAAAGACATTGGATTCTTGGACTTTACAAGTTACGAGTTTTACTCGTGAAATTAAAGTGCTTGCCAAAGATAAGAAGAGTATCTTTCTTTGTGTATGTATTAATGTGGTGCGTTTATCACTCTATTATTCATTGCCATTTGTGATTGCGCTTGCCTTGCACATTCCACTTGAAATGAATGAATTTGTTGATGTCATGGCCTTATCAAGTTTTGTGACAATGGCCAATAGTTTTATTCCCATTCCTGGGGCAAGTGGTGGTACAGAAGTTGTTTTCTCACTCTTATTTAATAACTTGATGAAGGATCTAACTGGAGCTGTACTTGTTTTGTGGCGTTTTTCTACGTATCACATTGTGCTGATTATAGGTGGAATTTTATTTGTGTTTGTTAAGAATCATTATGAAAGAAAAGAGAGTAAGATCAATTTAGAAGGGATGTAGTATATGCGAATCGGACTATTTACAGATGCATATTTACCGGATATTAATGGGGTTGTTTCAAGTGTGGCAACCCTTAAACACGCTTTAGAAGAGTTGGGTCATACGGTATTTATTATTACGAATCATAAGGGTACAAAGATTGCAGAAGATGAGGATGGTCATATTCTTCGCTTGCCTGGTTTTGAAATCAAGAAGTTTTATGGTTATAAGATGTCGAGTCCACTACAATTTAGTGCGGATGCCTACATTGAAAGAATGGATTTGGATGTGATTCATATTCAAACGGAGGCAGGTGTAGGTATGTTTGGTCGTCAGATGGCCAAGGCTTTGCACATTCCTATTGTGTACACGTATCATACGATGTATGAGGATTATACGCATTATTTTAATCCGCTTGATTTTGATTCGGTTGAAAAATTAGGGAAGAGTGTGATTCGTACTTTTTCTCGTGTCATGGCCAATGGTTCACAGGCAGTTATTGCGCCGAGCGAAAAGACAAAACAGGCACTACTGCAGTATGGTGTCATGGCACCCATCTATATTGTTCCGACAGGTTTGGATCTATCGGAATATGATCGTAAGAATTTAGATGAAAATAGAGTTCAAAGTATTCGTGAAGAGTTGGGCTTTACGCAAGAAGATCATATAGTTGTCTTTGTAGGGCGTATTGCCAAAGAGAAGGCGATTGAGATTCCGATTGAGGCGATCAGTAAGAATGCAGATCCACATTTACATTTAGTCATTGTGGGTGGTGGTACGGATATGGAGTATTACCAGGATTTGGCTAAGAAGTATAATGTTACGGATCGTGTGCATTTTACGGGTAAGATTCCTAAGGAAAATATTGCCTATTATTATGCGGCTTTTGATTGTTTCGTATCGGCGAGTTTATCCGAAACACAAGGCATGACATATATTGAAGCTTTGGCCAGTGGACTATTAGTGTTTGGTCGACGTGATGAAGTGTTGAAGGATTTGGTGGATGAAGGTAAGTCTGGCTATTATTTTGATGATGCCAATGAACTAAGTCAAAAGTGGGATGTTTTCTTTAGTAAATCCAAAGCGGAAAGAGATGCATTAAGAGAATATTGTATTTCTAAAACAGCGCCTTATACAGAGAGTATGTTTGCGCATAAGGCATTGAGTGTTTATAATCAGGCAATCGATGATTATAAACGTGCCTATCATGTAGAGCGTATTCGTATGGTGGATGATTTTGTTCGTCTAACGGTGATGCGTGATTGTGATAAGGAACCAGTGAAAGTGATGATTCCAACGGATGATTTCTTTGACTTAAAGATCACAAAGGATACAATGTTAGATGCATATTTGATTGACAACTATTTGGATATGCAGTTATTCTATAAGGCGTTTGAGTTAATGAAGAAGCGTGTTTTCTCAAATGATTATACGTCGTATCAAATGGTGCAATATGGAAAGAAATATTTGGGTCTAGATGAAGATCAGGCTTTGGATATTGTTCATGAATTTATAGAACGTCATTGGATCGATGATAAGGACTATGCCTTTGATAAGGCACAGGCTTGGCATTCGTATGGTCAGTCTAGATTGCAGATTCGTCAAAAGTTAAAAAGAGCTGGTATTGAGGATGATGTGATTGAGGATGCTTTGGCAAGCTTGGATGTGGAAACAGAGCGTAGTAATGCGATCAAATTGGCTCGTCGTTTAGCGCATTCGCTAAAAGAGCAGTCGAGTCGCATGCAAAGGCAGACATTAGTGAATAAGTTAGTAACGAAGGGATATTCGTTTGAATTAGCGAAACAAGTGTCGGAGTCGATTGAATTGGATGAAAATGATGATGAGGCACTAGAAAGAACGATTGCGAAGGCAAAGCGTTTATATGCGACGTTTGATCAGCCTAAGCGTAATCAGAAGATTCAGACGTATTGTGTTCGTAAAGGATTTAATATATCAGCTATAAAAGAGGTTTTGGAAGGGGAAAGTGAATGAGAATTAATGAGATTACTCAGGAACAAAAAGTAAATATTAAGTGTTTGATTTCAAAGTGTGACAAGGGAAAAACTGTGAAGGATACGCCTTATTTGTCTTTGATTTTAGAGGATGCGACAGGTGTATTGGATGCGAAATTTTGGAATTTAACGAATGAGCAGATTGAGCAGTATAAGGCTGGTCAAATCGTTGAGGTATTTGGAGATTCGATTATTCATCGAAATGCCGTTCAGCTAAGAGTGAGAAAAATGGTGGTCTTAGAAGGCGAAGATATTTCGGATTATGTAAGATTGGCGCCTATGTCTCGTAGTGAAATGGAAGATGAAGTGAAGGCTTTGATGAATGAGATTACAGACTCAAATCTATATTGTGTGGTTGAAGAAGTATTAGAAGAAACGAAGGATTTATTCTATACGTATCCGGCTGCCACAAGGAATCACCATAATTTTGTGGGTGGACTTGCCTATCATTCGATTAGTATGGCTCGTGTAGGACTAGATATTTGTCGCCAATATCCATTCTTGGATAAGGGATTATTGATTGCGGGTATCTTGATGCATGATGTTGGAAAGATTGATGAGTTGAGTGGTCCGGTTCTTCCTGAATATACAAATGAGGGAAACTTATTGGGTCATATCAGTATTATGAATAATCGTTTGGATCGTGTGGCTGAAAAGCTGGGTGTAAATGATAAAGAGAGTGTTTTATTGTTGAAGCATATGGTTTTGGCGCATCATGGAAAGATGGAGTTTGGATCTCCTGTCCTTCCTATGATTCCAGAAGCCGAAGTATTAACATTACTTGATAATCTGGATGCGCGTATGTATATGATGAAGCAGAGTTTGGATACAACGCAGCCAGGTCATTTTGGACCTCGTGTCTTTGCGTTAGAGGGTCGTATGATTTATCATCGAAAAGGAGAAGATGAAGAATGAAAATAGGGTTTGTATCATTGGGGTGCTGTAAAAACTTAGTGGATTCGGAACAGATCATGGGTATGATCAAGAGGGGTGGTCATGAAATTGTGGCTAATCCAAAGGATGCACAGGCTATTATTGTGAATACTTGTGGTTTTATTGAGAGTGCCAAAGAAGAGAGTATCAATACGATTTTCAAGATGGCGCAATATAAAGAGAGAAACTTAGAGAAGTTGATTGTATGTGGTTGTTTAGCTCAAAGATATACGGAAGCATTAAAGGAAGAGATTCCTGAAATTGATGCGGTGATCCCAATTCGTGAATATAACACTTTGGCAAGTCAGCTACAAAAGATCTTGGGTTCAGATACATTATTGGATAAGGCAGAACGTGTGATTACGGGTAATCCTTGGCAGGCTTATGTAAAAATCAGTGATGGTTGTTCGAATCGTTGTGCGTATTGTGCAATTCCTTTGATTCGTGGAGATCAAAAGTCTCGTACGATTGAGGATATCATGGAAGAGGTCAACTATTTGGCGAGTGTTGGAGTTAAGGAATTAACTTTGATTGCGCAAGATACAACGAAGTATGGTTTGGATAATTATGGCGAATTGATGCTTCCTGAATTATTGAGACAAGTATCTAAGGTAGAAGGTTTACATTGGATTCGTGTTCTATATATGTATCCGGATGAAATTGTGGATGATGTGTTGCAGGCCATGAGTGAAAGTGAAAAGATTGTTCCTTATTTTGATATTCCTATGCAGCATGCGAACAATCGTTTGTTGAAATTAATGAATCGTAGAGGTCCTAAGGAGGATGTCTTAAAGGTTGTAGATAAGATTCATACAATGTTTCCTAATGCGACTTTGCGTACAACTATGATTGTTGGTTTCCCTACAGAAACAGAGGAAGAATTTGAAGAACTAGTTGATTTCATTAAGGAAATTAAGTGGGATCGTATGGGTGCTTTCACATATTCGAAGGAAGAGGATACACCAGCATATGATATGGATGGTCAGATTGATGAAGCGGTTCAAAATGAGCGCTTGGCTAGATTGATGGCTGTTCAGGAAGAGATTTCAAAAGAGAAGAACCAGGAAAAGATTGGTAAGGTCATTGAGGTTCTTGTTGAGGAAAAAGAAGGTTTGGTGGATCGTTATCGTGGAAGAAGTGCTGCGGATGCACCGGATGAAGTGGATGGTCAGGTTATCTTCACAAGTGATGAACCATTGGAATTGGGTACTTTTGTGAAGGTGAAGATCACAGATGCCAAATCTTATGATGTTTACGGTACATGTGTAAGCGAATAGTTGGATTGGATCCGATTGTATTTGAGGATTCTAGAATATTGATTGTGGGTTCTATGCCAAGTGTGATTAGTCTAAAGGAACAGATGTATTATGCGAATAAGACCAACCGATTTTGGAAGATATTAGAGGAAATCTTTCAAAAAGAAGATAAGATGGAATTATTAAAAGTATCGCATATTGCACTTTGGGATATTTGTCATTCGTGTATTAGAAAGACGAGTGCGGATAGTGAGATCAAGGATATTGAGCCAAATGATATTCCAAATTTATTGAATACATATAAGAATATTGAGAAGGTTATTTGTAATGGAAGGACAAGCTACAATACGATGAAGAAGTATTTTCCGAATATTCAAACGGTATATTGTCCTTCGACTTCAAGTGCCAATGCGAGGTTTTCGCTAGAACAATTGATTGAAATATATAAGAAGGAGTTTTGTTGATGAATAAATTATATTGGGCAAAAGTAAAGGCGGATGCGAAGGTTCCGCAAAAGCGTTATGAAGATGCAGGGTATGATTTGTATCCATGCTTTGAAGAAGATTACATGGTAATTGAGCCTCATGAAACGAAGTTAGTTCCATTGGGTGTGGCAAGTGCATTTGATCCTGAGTTCGTTATGATTTTAAAAGAGCGTGGTTCTACAGGAACAAAGGGTATTGCGCAAAGAAGTGGTGTCATTGATTCTGGTTATCGTGGTGAATATATGGCTCCGGTCACAAACTTGAATACAAAAAGAGTGGTTATTAAAAAGGCAGATGCAGAATATAGTGAGGATGCGATTATATATCCTTATGAAAAGGCAATTTGTCAGGGTGTTTTATTAAGAATGCCTCAGTTAGAAAGTGAAGAAATTTCATTTGAAGAACTTCAGTCAATGGAGTCGGAAAGAATGGCCGGAAAGTTAGGAAGTTCAGGAAAATAAGTGGGTTTATTGTCATAATGACAATAGGCCTTTTTTTATGCAAAATTTCTTTAAAAAAAAGATGTTTTTCTAATATTATAACCAATCTATAACCTAGGGAAGATTATACTTTACTCAGATAATGAAAGGGTTATATCGATAACTATAATAAAGGAGGACTTAATATGCTAAAGAATTTGAAAAAAGCAGCAGCAATTGTATTATCATTTGCGATGGCCGTTCAGTTTGGCTTAGCAGACTCTTACTATGTAAATGCGGTGGAAGAACCGGTTGAACCTCAACAACAAGAGGAAACAACAACCACTTCACAAGAGCAAGAGGAAGTGCCAACAACTGAAGAAGAAGCTCCTCAACAACAGGAAGAAGAGCAACAGCAACCTGTAGTAGAGGAAGAACAGCCTGCAGCAGAAGAAGCACAACCACAACCGACTGTTGAAAAAGCAGAGGTTAAGGTTTCTTATGTAAAAGAGGATGGTACCGATTTGATGGAATCTGTAACAGCTACTTATGATGTTGGTTACAGATTGGATCAAGATACAAATGTATTCAAAGAAGCTCATGAACAATTTGAGCTTGAATATGCATTTGTGAATGGTAACAAAGAAAACAAGATCACTAAGGATCAAGTTAAAGCTTCTGGTTTAACAGTAACTAGTGATATGACAAGTTTAACTCTTGTTTATAAGAGCACAGCTACTCAAAAAGACAGCAAGGATAAAAAAGTTGAAACAGCGAATTTATCTGGTGAAAAGGAAGATGATTCTGATTCCGATTCTGAAGATAAGAATATATCAGTAGCGAGTGATACAGATACAACTAGAACTATCAAAGTTGGTGAAACAATAACGTTAACTTCAAGAGATGTGGATAAGTATAACTATTATAACCATAACTGGACTGTTGAAGATGGAAGTAAAGTCAAATTAAATAAGACCAGTGGTGTAAGCATTACTGTAAAAGGATTACAGGAAGGAACGACTATTGTTACAGATACATATTCTTGGGGATGGGATCAAGGAACAAAAGAATATACAATTACGGTTAATGCAGCTGTAGTACCAACTAGCATTTCAATCAGTGGAGCTGATACAGTTAAGCAGTTCCAGACTACACAGCTAACAGCAAATTTCACACCAGCAGATGCGGACGGTAAAGTGACTTGGAATTCATCAAATGAAGAAATCTTATCTGTTGATGAGAATGGACTAGTTACAGGAAACCGCCAGGGATCAGCGACTATTACAGCAAGTGTTCAGGGAGCGAATAATAAAACGTTATCTGCAACAAAGACTATTGAGGTTGTGAAGAATGAAAGTCCTTCAGGTAATAATAGACAGCAAGCGTTGGTTTATTATTTAAAGCTCCTCTTTTGCAAATGGGTGGTGAATAGAAATGTGAGCAATTTCGTTAGCCAGACACCTAACAAAAGAAACA
>NZ_CAKVMR010000033.1 GCF_934772795.1 uncultured Holdemanella sp. | reverse complement strand
AGATACTCTAAAAACTTTAAAAATTTTTTAGAGCAGGTTATAAACGCCTCTAAATAATTACTAATAAACAGATAGAGAAAAACAGGTAAAGAGACAGCTGTTTATGGCAAAAAAAGGAAAGAAAAAGAGCCAATTTAGAGACCCCAAAAGTCGTCCCTAAAATTGACCCTAAAATAGACCCCAAAAATAATGACCCTAATTAAAATTGGTTACCCAAAGTTTCAGATTTTTTTGAATCTTTTTTATTTTGCTCAGAAAAAACTATCTTCGATTCTTGGGCATATTGAATAACAATTGGGTGAAATGTAAATTAAAGCTATCAATAGAAAAGGAGAAAACATTATGGAAAAAGGATTGAAAATTGTTACGATTGGTGGCGGAAGCAGTTATACACCTGAATTGATGGAAGGCTTCATTAAACGTTACAATGAACTTCCAATTAAGGAAATTTGGCTTGTTGATATTGAACAAGGAAAAGAAAAAGTGAATATTGATGCCGAAATGTCACAACGTATGTGGGATGCAGCAGGTTATGATGTAAAGGTACATGTATCCTTTGATCGTAGAGAAGCATTAAAAGATGCGGATTTTGTTACAACACAATTTAGAGTGGGTCTATTGGAAGCTAGAATTAAAGATGAGAGAATTCCTTTGTCTTATGGAATGTTAGGACAAGAAACAAATGGAGCTGGTGGAATTTTTAAAGCGTTTAGAACAATTCCTGTAATTCTTGATATTGTAGAGGATATGAAGGAATTATGTCCAAATGCATGGCTAATTAATTTTACAAATCCAAGTGGAATGGTAACTGAAGCAGTTATTAAATACGGAAAGTGGGATCGTTGTATTGGTTTATGTAATGTTCCAACGATTGCTATGATGAAAGAGCCTATTGCATTAAATGTAGATCCAAATGATTTGATTTATCAATTTGTAGGTTTAAATCACTTTCATTGGCACAAAGTATATGATAAAGATGGAAATGAATTAACAAGTAAAGTAATTGATGCTATGTTGGATGGAAAAGATGTTGGTCTTCCAGCAAACATAAATAACGTTCCTTTCTTTGGAGAACAAATCAGAGAAATGAATATGATTCCTTGTGGATATCATAGATATTATTATCGTCAACAAGAAATGTTAGAGCATAGTTTGATGGAATATGAAACAATTGGGACTCGTGGTCAACAAGTAAAAGAAACAGAAAATAGATTGTTTGAATTATATAAAAATCCTAATTTAGATCATAAACCAGAAGAATTAGCAAAACGTGGTGGAGCTTATTACAGTGATGCAGCGTGTGAATGTATTAATGCGATTTATAACAATAAGCAGACTCATATGGTTGTCAGCACAAAAAATAGAGGAGCAATTCCAGAATTGCCTGAAGATTCAATAGTTGAAGTAAGTTGTTATATTGGCGCAAAAGGGGCAATGCCTGTTGCTTGGGGAAAATTGCCAAGTGCACAAAGAGGATGGCTTCAATGCATGAAAGCAATGGAAGAATGTACAATCGAAGCTGCAGTAACTGGTAATTATGGTTTGGCACTTGAAGCATTTACATTAAATGAATTGATTCCATCGGGAGAAAATGCAAAGCATGTTTTAGATGAATTGTTGATTGCACATAAGAATTATTTACCACAGTTTAAGTCTACAATTGAAAAATTAGAAAAAGAAAATGTCACAATCAAAGATTCAGTAGTGAACGAGATTATTGCTCATGAGCGTTAAACAAGAAGTATTTGGAATTCATCCATCGGGCAAAGAAGTTTATAAATTTGAAATCACAAATAAGCAAGGAATGAAAGCAGTAATTACTAATTTTGGTGCTATTCTATTATCCTTGTTTGTTAAAGATAAAAAGGGTGTTTTTCAGGATGTTGTATTGGGATATGACTCATTAGAAGAATATCTTGATAATCATCCAATGTTTGGAGCAACGGTAGGACGCAATGTGAATCGTATATCGAATGCAAAATTTGAACTGGATGGAAAAACATATTTATTGGATAAGAATAGAGGAAATCATAATATCCATAGTGATAAAGAACATGGGTTTCATAAAGTGATTTGGGATTATGAAATCACTGGTGAAAATTCTGTATGTTTATCTTATTTAAGTTGTGATATGGAGCAAGGCTTTCCAGGTGAAGTCTATATAAAGATGACATATACTTTGACAGAAACAAATGGATTGATATTGTCATATTTTGCGACACCAAATAAAAGAACGATTTTAAATGTTACGAATCATACATATTTTAATTTGGGAGGAAATATATTTTTTACAGAGTTTTGTATTCATGCGAAATCATTTACACCTGTTGATGAAGATATAATTCCAACTGGTGAAATTAAACAAGTAAAAAATACACCAATGGATTTAACAAAATATTCATTTATTGGGGATAGATTGATCTCGCATTATCCTCAGTTACAAATTGAAAAAGGGTATGACCATAACTATGTACTAGATCATCCTCATACGGGATTTCGATTAATTGCTCAAGCTAGAAATATGAAAAGTGGAATACATATGGATGTGTACTCGGATATGCCAGGAATGCAGTTTTATACATCAAATTCATTAAAAAATACGATAGGTAAAAATGGAGCTGTTTATAAAAAGTATGATGCATTTTGTATGGAACCAGATTATTTTCCAAATGCTATTAACACAAAAGGTTTTGAAAAACCAATCTTCGATTCAAATAAAAATTTTATTTCAACAACAATGTATCAATTTTATTAGGAGGAAAATGAAATATGAATAAGTTTAAAGAGTCTGGAAAGTTTTTTGCTACGATCCAGCAGGTAGGAAAGTCTTTCTTTTTACCAGTATCTGTTTTACCAATCGCAGGGCTTTTATTAGGGTTAGGTTCTTCGTTTACAAATCAAACAACGATTGAGACATATAATTTAACAGGATTATTAGGGTCAGGAACTGTATTAAATGGTTTATTGACAATTATGTCTCAGGTAGGTACAGCAATTTTTGGAAATTTACCATTGATTTTTGCGTTAGCAGTTGCATTAGGTATGGCAAGAAAAGAAAAAGCAGTTGCAGTTTTATCATCTGGAATTGCGTTTATTGTAATGCACACATCGATTAATGCTATGTTAAAAATTTGTGGTTATATTCTTCCAGATGGAAGTCAGGCAGATTTTGTATTACAAGGACAATTATCTAGTGTACTAGGAATTACATCTTTAGAAATGGGTGTGTTTGGAGGAATTATTGTAGGATTAGGAGTTGCAGCACTACACAATAAATTCTACAAACAAGAATTGCCTATGGCATTATCATTCTTTTCAGGGGTTCGTTTCGTACAAATTATCAGTACTATCGTGTATATTTTTGTAGGAATTCTTTGCTTCTTTGTATGGCCATTTGTTCAAAGTGGAATCTTTACATTAGGTAATTTAGTAACAGCTTCTGGATATGCAGGAACATTTATTTTTGGATTCCTTGAACGTGCATTGATTCCATTTGGTCTTCACCATGTATTCTACATTCCATTTTGGCAGACAGCACTTGGTGGAACAGCCACTATTGATGGAGTCGTAGTTGCTGGTGCACAAAATATCTTCTTTGCAGAATTGGCATCATCCAATACGGTACGCTTTAGTGTAGATGCATGTCGTTTTATGACTGGTAAATATTCGTTTATGATGGCAGGATTACCAGCAGCCGCATATGCTATGTATAAATGTGCTAGACCTGAAAATAAGAAAGTAGTAGCAGGATTATTGTTCTCTGCTGGTTTAACTGCATTCTTAACAGGTATTACAGAACCTATTGAATTTACATTCTTATTTATTGCTCCAGGACTATTTGTTTTACACTGTGGTTTAGCGGGTTTATCATTCTTGCTATGTCATTTATTGAATATCTGTATTGGAACAACTTTCTCATGTGGATTGATTGATTTTACACTTTATGGATTGCTTCAAGGACCAACAAAAACAAATTGGCCAATGATGTTAGTTTTATTTGTGATCTATGCAATTGGATACTATTTAATCTTCTCATTTATGATTAAGAAATTTAACATTATGACACCAGGACGTGAAGAAAATGCAACAAATATTAAGTTGTATACTAAAGAGGATTTGAAAAATAAAAATAATACGAAATCAGAGTTAATTCTAAAAGGTGTAGGTGGAGTTGACAATTTAGTGGATATTGATGCTTGTGCAACTCGACTTCGCTTAACTGTTGTAGATGAAAATTTAGTGAATGAAGAATTGTTGAAAGAATCAGGATCAAAAGGGTTGATTAAAAAGGGTAAAGGAATTCAAATCATTTATGGTCCACAGGTAACAGTTATTAAAAGTGATTTTGAAGAATATGTTGAGAAAGTGAGTCAATAATGTTTTTTAGAAAGAAAATTAAAGAATTAGAAATTTATAAATGCGCGCAAGGAGACATTGTGCCTATTGAAAATGTTCCAGATTCAGTTTTTGCTGACAAATTACTAGGTGATGGAATCGCAATCAACCCTAGTAATGGAGAAATTATTTCACCTATTGATGGACAAGTTGTTATGATTCAAGACAGCCTTCATGCAATTGGAATTAAATCAGATGAGGATATTGAAATATTGATTCATGTTGGATTGGATACAGTTGAACTAAAAGGCGAAGGATTCGTTAAGAAAGTGAATATAAATGATAGAGTGAATAAAGGGCAGCCTATTGTATGTTTTGATAAAAAAATGATTGAAGAAAAAGGCTATAATACTATTACGATGATGATAGTTGTTAATAATGAGCGCATTTTAAAATTAGAAAAAGGCAATCAATTAGACAAACCTTTAATAAAAGTTCAATATAAATAAAGAAAACTGTAGCGATGTGATTCGCTACAGTCTTTTTCTATATTAAAAAATAGGTCTGGAAAAAACATAATATCATAATCCATTTCGAACACAAAAAGGATTATCTTAATAGCTAACGGAGTGTGTAAATTAAACTGTGAAGATGAATTGTGCTATTTTTATTATTACCTAAGCTTTTCGACGCTTTTCTTATTATTCCAAGTACCAATGACTTCATTGACTGTAGATACAGTAACGAATGCTTCAATATCACTTTCTTGAAGATAATATAGTAATTTTTTATATTCATTTGTAGCCATGATTGTGACAAGCTCTGTATGCTCAGTCTTATCATAACCACCTTTTGCCGAATATAAAGTAACACCACGTTTTAGTGTGTTCATAATATAATCTTGAATGACTTCATATTCTTTGGATAAGATACAAATTTTCTTTTTCTTATTAAAACCATCAATAAAATAATCTACAGCCTGACCATTGGCTAGTGTTGCCAAAGCACCAACCACTAAGGCACCAATATCATACACGATTAGACTTGTTGTACAAATCAATAAGCCAACTAATGTACATGCTTTACCAAGATCCATATGTGTATATTTATTTACAATTTTCGCAATGATATCCGTTCCACCACTTGATGCGTTTACACGGAATAGAATAGTCTGTCCAAAAGCTAAAATCAATGTATAGGTAGCCATGTCAAAAACAGCATTTTGTGTTAAAGAAATATTGTTCGGATAGATTCTTTCAAACATAGCTAGAAATAAAGGCAATAATAAAGAGGCATAAATTGTTTTTGCCCCAAATTCCTTACCAATTAGAACAATACCTAAAATCAACAATAAGGCGTTGATCACAAAGGTAAGTGTAGAAATGGATAGGCTTGTGATTTTAGCTAAAACCATAGCTAAACCGGTAACACTTCCGGTGATGACTTGGCTTGGAATCAAGAAGAAATATATAGCGACACTGATGATAAACATGGCGAGTGTGATGGTCAAAAAGCTTTTTAATGTATTCGTTTTCATTTTTAAAACCTCCAACCCTTATTATGCCAAAAAAAGTGTAAAAAAAGAAGATTTTTATTTCTTCTTCGCATCGGTTTTATTAAATTTGTCTCTACGCTTTGTAGATTGAATGAATAAGCGCTTCATTTCCTGCGTATCTTCTTGTTCTAAAGAATCTCTAAAGTGAGAAATTGAATCAATAAACTGATTGATTTCATCTAATAAAATTTCTTTATTCATGATAAATAATTCAGTCCATAGATCTTCATTGATTTTTGCGATACGCGTTAAATCCCGAAAGCTATCGCCTGTATATTCTACAAGATGTGCATTATCATGTGTATTCATTAAGGATACCGCAATGACATGGGTCAATTGAGATAAAAAGCCAATCATTTTATCATGCTCTTCAATAGATAATGTACAGATTCTACCAAATTCCATTTGAGTTGCTAAATCTTTTACAGATTCAATAGTTTCGCTTTTATTCTTTTGAGTTGGAACAAGAATAAAGTTAGATCCTTTAAAAATGGTTTCATCACTAAATTCAATACCACGAGATTCTCTACCACACATAGGGTGAATGCTTAATAATTCAAGATCTTCTCGTAATACATCTTGAATGGGTTTGACAATATTTGTCTTCACACCACTGATATCCATCAATAATGAATGTTTAGGAATATCATTTTGATAGACTTCAATCCAAGGAAGAATTTTCGTTGGATATAAACAGAAGATAAATGTATCACACTTTGAAATGACATCTAAAGGATTTGTGCTACCATCTACGATGATTTTTAATTCTTTAGCTTTATCAATGGTTTGCTCGGAAACATCAATACCATAAACGTTGTAGTTTAAGTGTGTTAGTTTCTTCGCAAAACTTGCTCCCATTAATCCAAGTCCAATAATCGCAATGTTTGTCATAGAATTTCGACCTTTCCGCCTAGACTTTGAATATCTTCAAAGAAAGTAGGGTAACTCTTTGTGATGGCTTGAGCATCATCAATAATACATTCGGAATCTGCACATAATCCAAATACAGTCATGGCCATAACGATACGGTGATCATTGTGTCCAAAAATTTCGATTGTATTATCTGATTCATACAGTTCTTTACCATGAATTTGAATTGAATCAAATGTAGAAGTAATGTCTACACCCCATTTTTTAAGCTCGGTTTCCATTGCCTCAATACGATCACTTTCCTTCATGCGTAAACGAGCCGCATTCACAATATTTGTTTCACCATTCGTATAACTAGCCAAAACACATAAAATAGGACCTAGATCTGGACAGTTGGATAAGTCGATTGTTTGTGGAATTGGCTTTTTGTTTGTGAATGTGATAGTATCTTTTTCACTTGTAAAACTAGGAATACAATCTAGAATGGCTTTATCTCCTTGTTTACTTGACATATCCATGTTAGAACATGAGAGGGTATTATTTAAGGTGCCTAATACCGCAAAGAAGGCAAGCTGAGAAAAGTCTCCTTCTACCGAAACGTTCTGAGCTTTATAGTGCTGGTTTCCTTTGATTAAATAAGAGTTTGAACTTGTTTCAATGATTTCAATGCCAAATTTTGCTAACATTTGAATCGTAAGATTTACATAGCTCTTCGATTCATAAGGTTCAGTAATTGTAAGTGTACTATCTTGATTTAATAATGGAAGTACAAACATGAAACCTGTAATAAACTGACTTGATATATCTCCTTGTACTACATAGTCTTCCGCTTTTAGATTTCCACTCACAATGATTTCTTGATCCGATTGATTAAATTCAATGTTTTGTTCCTTAAATTCATTCGCATATACATCCATAGGTCTTTGAAGTAATCTTCCTTGACCTAAGAATTTGACTTTGGCATTGGTGCATGCAGCTAGTGGAATCAAGAAACGCAAAGTAGAACCGGATTCATTGGCATTACACGTAATGTTTCCTTCTTGTTTGAAAAGATTTGTACCAGTTACTTCATATGTAGTTTCATCCAATTGTTTGATTTTAGCTCCCAAAGCTTTCATGCAGCCAACGGTTGCCTCAATATCCTTTGAGTTTGTGACATTGGAAACAATACTTGTACCATCACTTAATGAGGCACAGATCAATGCTCTATGTGCCATCGATTTGGATGCAGGTATTTTTACATTTCCACTTACTTTACTTGGTGTTACTTTTACTTTCATTCAAAATCCCCCTGAAGTGGCTTAATGGCAAGCCTAGACATATATAGATCTAATAATCCAAATGCGACTACACTATCGACAACGATTCTAGCACGGTGCAAGATGCATGGATCGTGTCTTCCTTGGATTTGAAGATCCACATTTTCTTTTGAAAGATAATCCACAGATTCTTGTGTTTTAAAAATTGATGGTGTTGGCTTTATGCAAGTATGAATGACTATTGGCATTCCATTTGTGATGCCACCATTAATTCCGGCATTATGATTCGTCTTTGTTTCAATCTTATTATTAAAACGGAAGGCATCATTGGCTTGAGATCCTTTCATTTTCGCAAAGCCAAATCCTTCACCAAAAGATACTCCTTTTACGGCTGGTACAGAGAAAATCAAGTGGGACAAAATACTTTCCACAGAATCAAAGAATGGTTCTCCAAGTCCTGCAGGAAGTCCTATAATGGCAGTTTCTAAAATACCACCTAATGAATCACCTTCAACAGCCGCTTTTTCAATTTTTTGAATCATTTGATCTTTGATTTGATCATCTAAAACCGCAAATGTTTTATCATTGACTTTGGCAATTTGTTTTTCTAAAAGATCATAGTCTTGACTAAAAGGAATATCCGATAAGGTATATAAGCTTTCGATGTGTGATCCGACCACAATTCCCTGTGATTTTAGAATTTGTCTACAAATACTTCCGGCAGCTACGATGCATGCGGTAAGTCTTCCAGAAAAATGTCCGCCTCCACGATAGTCTTGGTAGCCATTGTATTTTTCAAAGGCTGTAAAATCAGCATGTCCGGGACGTAATCTTCCATGGAAGGCAGAATAGTCTTTTGATTTTGTATTTTGATTTTCAATGATAATTGTAAGTGCTGTACCTGTTGTATACCTGTTATACATTCCTGAAATAATATGCACTTCATCAGCTTCGTGCCTTTGGGTTGAAATCTTACCTGTTGCCTTACGCTTGTCCATGTCAGCTTTGATTTGTTCCATATCCACTTGAAAGCCTGCAGGAAGACCATCTAATGTGATGCCAATGGCAGGACCGTGGCTTTCACCAAATAATGTCCAAGATATATTTGTACCAAAGTTATTTTTCATAAGGTCCTCTTTCTAATACGTTTTGTATGTCTTCAAAAGAAAGTTCTTTGATGATATAAGAACCAGATTGTTTCACTAGAATTGTAGAGACTGTATTATGACTGCTTTTCTTATCGTGTGTTACATATTCTAATAATGTGGCAGTATCATAGTCTGGTACTTGAGGCAAATCTAGTTTTTTATAGATGTTTAATACACGTTGTTTTAATGTTTCATCTTCTATAAAGAACAACATACCCATCGCTACACATTCTCCATGAAGATATGTATTTAATCCATATGCAGATTCAATGGCGTGTCCAATGGTATGTCCAAAGTTTAGAATCTTTCTAAGATTACTTTCTCTTTCATCTTGTTGAACAACGTCACGCTTTAATTCAATGGAACGCGTAATAATCGCATCGATATCTAATGTGTCTTGTTCAAATAAAGAGACTAAATGATCATCTAAAATCAGTCCCATTTTAAGTGCTTCACATAGCCCATTGTGTTGTTGGCGAAGGGAAAGCGTCGATAATACGTTTGGATCAATAATAACGGTTTTTGGTTGCCAGAAAGCCCCCACAATATTTTTATAGGAACCCATATCAATGGCAACTTTTCCTCCTACACTTGAATCAACCTGACTTAATACAGTTGTAGGAATGTTGTAGAAATCAATGCCGCGCATATAGCTAGCAGCGACAAAGCCTGCAAGATCTCCGACAACGCCTCCACCTACTGCGATTATCGCATCTTTTCTAGACATGTTGTGTTGAATCATTTCTTCTAAAAGATGTTTATATTGATTAAAACATTTGGATGGTTCTCCTTGTGGTATCGTACATACAAATGAATCTGGGCATTGTTCTTTGACAATTTGAACCCATTTTTCTGGGACACCTGTATCTGTGATGATCGCAATCTTTCTTGTGACTGGAATATATTCATGTACTTTTTGAATTGCGTTTCTTTCAATATATATTGGATATGAATGATTTAGTAAATTGACATTTAGCTTCATAATAAAAAACTCCTTTCGTATATCATACCATGAACAGATCTCTTTTTCAGAAAATTTCTGAAAGAAATAGTATAATGAATATATGGAGTACTTAGTTAAAGCTCAAGAATATTTGAAATTGAAGATCAAGGATACGTATCGTTTGGCCCATTCGTATCGTGTCGCAAATATTGGAAAGGAAATTGCCAAAAAAGAAGGGTTGAATGTAGAGGATTTAATGATTGCGTGTCTTTTGCATGATGTAAGCTATTGTACATCTTTTAAAACACAAGAGGAGTGGCAAAATCATGGAAGGGTATCGAGTAAAATGGTTCGTGAATTTTTGGAATCGATTGATTATCCAAAAGAGAGAATTCAGGATATGTGTTTTGCGATTGCGATTCATGTAGATTTAAAAGCCGATTTTGAAGGGGAATACAATGCGTTTACTTTAAGTGTGCAGGAAGCGGATAATATTGATCGTGTAGGTGCCTATCGCTTATATGAAACGTTAGAAGCTGTGCAGTTTAGTAAACAACCTCTAGAAGTGCAAATACAATATGTGGATTCAATGCTACAAACATTGAATGAATATGCTTCTTATGAGTGTACAACAAAGACGGCACAAGCATTATGGCTAGATCGTATTCAATTTCAAATGAATTATTATGAGCGTTTAAAAGATCAATTAAAAATATCCACAGCCTTATAAGCTGTGGATAAATGTTTCTACGCGATACATGATTTGTTTCAGATTCTCAATGTCTGTTTGAATATTTCCTGTTTCTAAGGAATGATTCCCATCAACAATACTATGAAATTCGATAAGATGATAAATACAATATTGTTCGATCTTGTCAAAATTAGCCCACTGATCTTTGGTTCCAGAATACACTAAATCTTTTTGTTGGAGATATTCCAAAGTAAAATCTAATGGTGTGAAATAGATATTGGCAGTTAACTTATATTCATGGGCAAGTTTAGCTGCACAATAGGTTCCAATACTTTTAGATATGAATAGAATGGAATCATATGTGCCTAAATCCATTTTTTCAATTTGATCTTTGGCTTGTTTATACGCTTCATCTTTAGATTTGTTTAAATCAAAGTCTAGATTTGAAAACTGTATTTCTTTAATTTCATAATCCATATTCTTTAGTATCTTCTTTGAATAATATAGTAATGGTTTATCTGTGTGGTATCCAATTCCAGGAAATAATATAGCTAGTTTCATGTCTTTAGTATAAGATTAGTTATCTAAATTATCAATGGCATATTGTGCTTCTTCAGCCGTAAATTTTTCGCCATAATCACTTACTAACTGATCATAGATGGCATCTTTTGACATACTCATATTTTCTTGATAGTTCTTGGCGGATTTTAAGGCTGTTTCTAAATAGTCTCCCTTAATATTATCAATCGCATATTGCGCTTCTTCTGGTGTCAACTTTTCTCCATATTCCGAAGTCAATTGATCATAAATTCCTTGTTTGGACATGTACATTGTTTTCTTATAGTTTTCACCACATTTTAGTGCATTCTCATTATAGTTTGCATCTAGATTATCAATCGCATATTGTGCGGCTTCTGCATCGAATTGATCTCCATACTCTGAAGTTAATTGATCAAAGATACCTTGTTTGGACATGTGCATCATATCACTATACGTTTCTGCGCTACGCAATGCGTTGCGATATTCTTTAGGCACACTTGGTTCTTCTTTTGTTTCTACGACCTTTTCTTTTGCCCCTTCTTTTACTACATCATTTGAAGTTGAGCATGCGACAGCTGATATGACAATGGCAGCTGTTAAAAATACTTTTAAACCCTTTTTCATATATACTCCTTATTCCTTTTTCTTTAGTATAAGAAATATATAAAGGATTTTGGTATGCAACGAGCATACATTTAAATTAGGGAATCCATCCACATAAAAAACCATACGTCTAAACATAAAAATAGAAAGAAAATAATGGAATAAAGGATTGGCCATGGTATTTTTGGTAAATATTTATGAAATAGATTTTTATTGTAGTAAAGGAATAATCCAAAATATATAAACACAAAACAACTTAGCTTATTAATAAAGCTATTTTTAATGGTGTCTCCTGGTTCCATATCGACTACAAGTATAAATATAAATAGAATCCATGCTAGAGAGACTAGCTTTGATTTAAGTGTTTCATGATTAAATGGTGGGATAATAACTGCTTTTCCTTGGATGGCTAAGTCCATTTCTTTGACCGAATTATAGCGATTCTTATAATCCAATTGTGTTGCCTTTAGAATAACTTGTTTTAAATCAAATGGAATATTATTTTGATGTTCTAAAGAACCATTCAATAAGTAGTTCATTAATTTACCCAAGGCATATATATCTGTTTGTGGATTGGATTGTTGAAAGCCAAATTGTTCAGGTGCTGCATAGCCAACACTGCCTAAAATAAGTGTATCTTTACTTTTCTTGGAATCTAGAAAACGAGCAATCCCAAAATCAAGGAGTGTCACCTTGTTATCGTGATAAATAATATTTTCTGGTTTGATGTCACGATGGATAATAGGTGGATTTAACTTATGTAATGTATCTAAACATTCACATAATTGATGCATAATATTTCTTACATCTTCTTTTGAAAGAATTTGTTGATCCAATGTTTTTCCATTAATATATTCTTCAATCAAAGTTAAATGGTTGTCATTTTCTTGAATCACAAAAATCTTAGGTAAATAAGGACTCTTTATTTTTTGAAGTATTTGATAAAGAGTCTTATCATAATAATTTAATTCTTTTTGGATATATTTAGTGTGTGTTGTTTCGTGTTCTACTAATGAAATGATTTTATCTTGATCTTGTTTAATTATTTGTAAAGTCTTCATAAATTGCTCTTTCTTGTGTATATTATAAGTATTATGGCAGAAACAAATCAATTATTAAAAACAATTCAAGAAACAAAGAGTGATGGATTAAACACTTTAATGGAAAGTCTAGAGGATTTAACTTTTTCAGAATATTTAAATCATATCCTTGATGCTAAGCATATGTCTAAGGCACAAGTATTATCGAAGACAACGATTCAAAGGAATTATGGATATCAAATCTTTGATGGTTCAAAGGTTCCCAATAAAGATAAGGTGATTCAGTTAAGTTTAGGATTCGGTTTAGATTTGCGTGTGACAAATAACTTATTGTCTTTATCGAACAACGGAATGCTGTATCCAAAGGTAAAGAGAGATGCATTATTGATATATTGTATTGAGAATCATAAGAGTGTATATGAAACCAATGAGTGTTTGATGGAGTATCAGTTAGAGTTGTTGGATTAAAAAAAAGAAATGATTTCTCATTTCTTGTAGCTAAGTAGTGGATTTAATTGTTTAACGAGAATACTATTTTGTTCAAATTCTTCAATCTGTTCGGCAGGCACTCGAGTATCTGTGATAAGATATGCGAATGAATCTGGCTTTGCGACTACGAATTGATGTACATAATTAATTTTTGTCGCATCCGCAAGAATGAATGCTTCTCCACTGCATCTAGAAATCATAGCTTCATTGATAGTTACTTCAGATAAAATGGCAGTGCTCATGCCTACTTCGCTATCAAAACCGTTACATCCTAAGAAAGCTTTATTAGCTTTGACTCTTTGAAGATTATTTAAGGCAAAATCACCGGTCATACTTTCTTTTGGAAAGCGAAGCTCGCCACCAGTCATAACAATTTGTACATTGGGGTCATGATCACAAAAAATAGCTTTTCCGTTGTTTGTGATGATTGTGACCCTTTTTCCTACGATATATTTGATAACTAGTAATGCAGTTGAACTTGTATTGATGAAAATTGTATCTCCATCTTCTACAAATGTAGCTGCATATTTGGCAATCGCATGTTTATAAGCTTCATTTGGATCTACGTCATTTTCAACAAAATTTTGAACAAGTTTTGCCCCACCATAAAAACGTTCAACAGCTCCCATATCTTCCCAATATTGTAAATCTCTACGAATTGTTAATGGTGTTACATTTAACTCTGAAGCAAGATCATCCACGTTTACAGTACCCTTGACTTGTATTTCTTGCATAATTTTTTTTCGTCGTGTATCTACGACTTCTTTTGTCATTTTCATAAAATCTCTCCCTTTTTACATGTGTTGCTTAACCCTTTTAATGTTATTATTTTATTTTTATAATTCTCACTGAGACTCTTTTCTTTTATCTTATTACATAACATCGCAAATTGATAATAATATTGTGCTTTTTCTCTTGGGTTCATATTCTCTGTATTTACGGATTTAAATACATTTAGACTTTGTTTATAATCTTTTCTTGATACTAAATATATGGCATCCATAAATTCCCAGTTAAATAATGGAGAAACCTTTGCACCTTTAACTTTTGTATTACGCATTCTTTCTAATTTATTATATTCTTGTTTTGCACATTCTAAATCATTCAACATAAATGAGCAATAGAACTTTGTATAATGATAGATCAACAATTGATCGACTGTGCTATGGAAGAATTTTGTGTTTTCTTCAATATGTTCCAAGCACTTCTTATATTCCATTTGATCTATATAATATAAAGTATCAAATATTTTCTTATCATTATTATAGGCGTGAAATACGTCTTTTTTTAGTAATGTATTAAATTTATCGTTAGCTTTTTCTGGATCTAAATCAAACGCAATCGTTTTGATGGCTTTCTTATATAAATGTTTTAAGTATTCGGAATATAGTGCAACGCCTAAGATAATAATTAATAGAATAATAAATAGTATTTTAGTAGACATAAATTTAGCTTGAAAGATCTTATAAATACTGTAACCTGCAAATAGAATATAGAATGCGTAAGATATGATTTGTTGTGCATTTTGGGAAAAAGACATTTTTTCTAATGATTTCATAGTTTACCTTCTTTCTTTAAGTTCATTGTATTTAAAAAGAACGTAAAAGTCAATCTAAAAATTCGTTTAAATGAACATAAAAAACATGTAAACGATTAAAAAATCGTAAAAACGATAAAACGAACATAAAATACGATTGTTTTTATGCTTTTAATGATCTATGATTTGAGTGTCAAAAAACCATGGTGAAAAACAGAAAGAGGAAAGCAAAATGTCAAAAGTAGATGAAATTACAAGAGATTCTTGGATCATGTCAACCTTCCCAGAATGGGGCACTTGGTTGAATGAAGAAATTGAAAATGAAGAAGTTAAGCCTGGCACTGTCGCAATGTGGTGGCTAGGATGTACTGGTATTTGGTTTAAAACACCTGGAGGTGCAAACATTACAATTGACTTATGGGCAGGTAATGGTAAACGTACTCATGGGGATGGAAAAATGAAAGTGGGCCATCAAATGGCTAATATGTGTGGATGTAGAAATATGCAACCAAATTTAAGAGCTGTGCCATTTGTGATTGATCCATTCGCAATTAAACAAGTAGATGCAGTATTAGCTACACATTATCATCAAGATCACATGTCAGCGGAATATGCAAGTCATGTATTAAAGTCAGGAATGACTACAGTTGATGAAAATGGAAATGAAATTCCAGTACCATTCATTGGTCCAAAAAAATCCGTTGAATTGTGGCAAAAATGGGGTGTTCCTGCTGATCGTTGCATCACAGTAAAACCTGGAGATACAATTAAAATTAAGGATATTGAAATTGTTGCCTTAGATTCATTTGATCGTACTTGTATTACTACAACGGATTCACAAGGAGCAGATCGTGAAGATCTTCGTGGAAAGTGTCCAACAGATATGGATGATAAAGCTGTAAACTACTTGGTAAAAACACCAGGAGGAAATATTTATCATTCAGGTGATTCTCACTATTCAATCTATTATGCAAAACACGGAAAAGATTATGATATCGATGTTGCGTTTGGATCATATGGAGAAAATCCAGTTGGAATGCAAGACAAAATGACAAGTGTTGATATCTTGCGTATGGCCGAAGCTTTAAGAACAGATGTAGTTATTCCTATTCACTATGATGTTTGGACTAACTTTAAAGCGGACCCAAAAGAAATCGAATTGTTATATAATTATAAGAAAGATGTATTAGATTACAAATTCCATCCATTCATTTGGGATGTAGGGGGAAAATATGTATATCCAACAGACAAGGCAAAACGTCAATATCACTATCGTAGAGGATTTGAGGATTGCTTTGAAGAGGAACCAAACGTTCCATATCGTTCAGTTTTATAAGAAGAGGTTAATGAATATGTTGAAAGAAATTGTTGAAAAAGGACATTATTGTTTTGTTGAGAAAGTTGATTCATGGCAAGATGCCATTCGACAAAGCTATGCACCTTTGTTAAAGGATAATACAGTAGAAAATGAATATGTAGAGGCTGTTATTGAATGTGTGAATAAATATGGACCATACATCGTAATTGTTCCAGGTATTGCGATGCCACACTCAACAGAAGGAGCAGTAGGATGTAATGGAACAGCTATTTCATTTATGAAGGTGGAAGAAGAAGTTGATTTTGATCCAGAAGATCCAGATAAAAAGGCAAAATTGTTCTTCTCTTTAGCAGCAATTGACCATGATCAGCATATTCAAAATATACAATCATTAATGGATACTTTGATGAATGAGGATATTGTTGAAGCGTTAATGGGTGCAAAGACAAAAGAGGATTTAGAAAAAATTGCTAATCAATATGAATAATATATGAGGAGAGTAAAATGAATATAATAATGACAGTATGGGACTTTTTTGCGACAAACATTTTGACGCAGCCCGCTTATTTTATCGGTTTGATCGTATTTATTGGTTACATCTTATTGAAAAAACCAATTTATGATGCATTTGCAGGATTTATAAAAGCTACAGTCGGATACATGATCTTAAGTGTAGGTTCTTCTGGCTTAGTAGGAAACTTTAGACCTATCTTAGTTGGATTAAAAGATCGTTTCAATTTACATGCGATGGTAATTGATCCATATTTTGGACAAAATGCCGTTACAGAAGGTTTACAGGAACAATTTGGAAGAACGTTCTCTCAAGTTATGATCTTATTGTTGATTGCATTTATTATGAACTTAGTTTTAGTTCGATTAAAAAAATGGACAAAGATGCGTGCTGTATTCACAACAGGTCACGTACAGATGCAACAGGCATCAACAGCATTCTGGTTGCTTCTATTCTGCTTCCCTAAATTAGGAAGTACACCAATTCTAATTGTTATGGGATTGATTTTAGGATTATATTGGGCTGTTGGTTCCAACTTAACAGTAGAAATCACACAGGAATTAACTGAAGGTGGAGGCTTTGCGATTGCCCACCAACAAATGTTTGGTATCGCATTATTTGGTAGTATTGCTAAAAAGATGAAGGGTGAAAATTCAAAACGTTTGGATGATTTAAAATTCCCTGGATTCTTATCTATCTTTAATGAAAATATGGTCGCAACATCTATCTTGATGTTCTTATTCTTCGGTGCTATTTTAATGGTATTAGGAAAGGATTATTTAGTTGAAGCTGGATTTATCGCAGAAACACAAAACTTCTTCTTCTATGCAATGACAACAGCATTTAACTTTGCGGTATATCTAGCTATCTTACAATTAGGTGTTCGTACCTTCGTTACAGAACTTACAAATTCATTCCAAGGTATTTCTAATTCATTCTTGCCTGGAGCTGTTCCTGGTATTGATTGTGCCGCTGTATTTGGATTTGGTAGTTCAAACGCTGTAACAGTAGGATTCTTAATGGGTGCTTTAGGACAATTCTTAGCTATTGGTGCTTTATTGTTGATGCATTCACCAACATTGGTTATCGCAGGATTCGTTCCAGTATTCTTCGATAACGCCGTAATTGCAGTATATGCAGATAATCGTGGTGGTATCAAAGCAGCTATGCTTCTTCCATTTATCTCTGGTTTAATTCAAGTATTCGGATCTGCTTTAATTGCTGGCTGGGTAGGATTAAGCCAATATGGAGGATATCTAGGAATGTTTGACTGGGCAACAGTATGGCCAATCTTTACAGTAATCATGAAATATGCAGGATATGTAGGTGTAGGAATCGTAGTATTGATTTTGGTGGCAATTCCACAATTGCAATATCGTAAACACCCAGATACATATTTCTTAATTACAGAGGATTATGATGCATATTTAGAAAAAGTACAAGCAGCAAGTGCTGAATAAAAGGAGAAATTACAATGGCAAAATTAAAATTATTAGTATGTTGTGGCAATGGTGCCGGAACAAGTATGATGATTAAATTAAATGTTGAAAAAGTAGCTAAAAAGATGGGACTTGATGTACAGGAAATTCATCACTGTGCAGTGAGTGAAGGAAAGTCAGCTGCTGGAAATTATGATATCGTATTGTGTTCAAAAAACTTTGTTCCTATGTTTGAAGATTCAAAGAAACGTGGAACTAAAGTTGTTGGACTAAAGAATGTAATGTCTGCAAAAGAAATCGAAGAAGGCTTAAAAGCAGCACTTAGTGAATAATAAAAAATGAAAGCTGCGTTTATGCAGCTTTTCTTATACCCAAAATTACCTAAAAAAAGGAGAAAATCATGAAAATTGTTAAGAAAAAACTAGATGATATGTACCGTTGCTATTGTGCAAGTAACATTTATTTCGATGGACAAAATCATATTTTATTGGCCAGTGAAGATCCGGATGTCGCATGTAATATGTACTATGGAAAAGACTATGAGACAAAAGAAAATGTATGGACACATCCAGGTGGATGTATGTCGATCGTTCCAATTCCTGGAAAAGAAAAAGAGTTCCTTTGTGTTCAAGAATTCTATTTAAAGGTGACTCCATCTTTGGCAAAGATTGTATGGGGAAAATATGACAATGGAACATGGCAATTCAAAGATGTAGTATCCGTACCTTATGTTCATCGTTTTGGAATCTTTAACCAGAATGGCATCAACTATTTGATCCTAGCTACAGTAGCTACTTCTAAAAAAGAAAAGAATGACTGGAGTGTTCCGGGAAGAATCTATGTAGCTGAATTACCAGAAGATCCAAGTACTGGAGTTGAACTAGAAGTATTGTGTGATGGACTATATCGTAACCATGGTTTCTGGCAAACAAAAGAAGATGGTAAAGATGTTGGATACTTTGGTAGTGATCAAGGAATCTTACGTGTAAGTGCACCAGAAAAACGTGGTGGACAATGGAAAGTAGAACCAATTCTATCTGGACATATTGGTGAGATTGCCACAATCGATATTGATGGAGATGGTCAGGATGAAATCATGACCATTGAAGAATTCCATGGAAATACAATTCAAATCTATAAGAAAGATGGAAGTGAATATAAGAAAGTATGGCAATACGATAATGAAATTGATTTTGCGCATGCCTTAGTTGGAGCTAAACTTGCAGGTCAAAATGCATTTGTATGTGGTGTTAGAAGAAAAGACTGCGAATTATTTGTAGTCACATATGAAGATGGAGAATATAAAGTCACAATGGTCGACAAAGGTGTAGGACCAGCCAATCTATGTGTTGTACATGAAGATAATAGAGACATTATTGTGGGTGCTAATCATACTGCAGCCCAAGCAGCAATCTACTTTGTTACGGAGGACTAAGATATGTTAGAAGAATTGAAACAACGTGTACTAGATGCCAATTTATTATTGCCAAAATATGGTTTGATCACATTCACATGGGGAAATGTATCTGAAATCGACCGTGAAAAAGGCATCGTAGCTATTAAACCAAGTGGTGTTGAATATGATGTAATGACTCGTGATGATATTGTACTAGTGGATTTAGATGGAAATATTGTAGAAGGAAATCTACGTCCAAGCTCAGATTTAGATACGCATTTGGAATTCTATCGTAATTTTCCAAATATTGGAGGAGTTGTGCATACGCACTCTACTTGGGCAACAAGCTTTGCACAGGCAGGAAAAGATATCATTCCATTAGGAACAACACAGGCTGACTATTTCCATGGAGCCGTTCCATGTACTCGTTTTATGACGGAAGAAGAAATTCATGGAGATTATGAATTGGAAACAGGAAAAGTTATCGTAGAAGAATTTAAGACACGCAATATTGATCCAGACAGAGTTCCTGGTGTATTGGTACATTCACATGGACCTTTCACATGGGGAACTGATGGATTCAATGCGGTTCATAACGCGGTTGTTTTAGAGGAATGTGCAAAGATGAATGCGATCGCATCTTTATTAAACAATAATGAAATTGATTCAATGCAACAGGTTCTATTAGATAAACACTTTAATCGTAAACATGGACCGGGAGCTTATTATGGGCAAGCTAAATAGAGAATATAGACTCGGTATATATGAAAAGAGTATGCCAAGTACACTTGCTTGGGTAGAAAAATTAACGATTGCCAAGAAATATGGTTTTGATTATTTGGAAATCAGTATTGATGAGAGTGATGCAAAACTTGCAAGATTGGATCAGTCAACAGATGAAATCAAGGAAGCCATTCAAAAAACGGGTGTTCCAATTTCTTCCATGTGTTTAAGTGGACATCGTAAATATCCACTTGACTCTCATGATAAAGAAATTCAAAAGAAGTCATTGGAAATCATGAAGAAAGCCATTGATTTTGCGGCAGATTTAGGTGTTCGTATTATTCAGTTAGCTGGATATGACGTCTATTATGAAGATGGAGATTTATATACAAATCATGATTTTGAAACAAATCTAAAGAAATGTGTAGAGATGGCAGCCGAAAAAGGAATCGTGTTAGGTTTTGAAACAATGGAAACACCATTTATGGATACAGTAGAAAAGGCAATGCGCTATGTCAATCTAGTAAGCAGTCCATATCTAGGGGTATATCCAGATATTGGAAACTTAAAAAATGCATCATTACTGTATGGTGTAGATGTGGATGAAGATTTAATGTGTGGAAAGGGACACATTTTTGCGAGTCATTTAAAAGAAACAGTACCAGGCAAATATCGTGAGATTCCATTTGGGACAGGTCATACGGAATTTGTAAAGAATATCAAGACATTGAAACGACTTGGCGTGCGTATGTTTGTCGGAGAATTCTGGTATGTGAATAATGAAGATTGGGAAGATGTTGTAAAGAATGCAGGTGTATTCTTAAGAGATAAGTTAGATAAGGGATTTGAGTAAGATGGAAATAAAAGAATTAGAACTTCATGCGAATCGTATTCGTAAAAATATATTAACAGAAGTACATAGTGCTAACTCAGGACATCCAGGAGGATCTTTGAGTGGTGCCGATATTTTAACAGAAATCTATTTTGAACAGATGGATATCAATAAGGGCAATGTAGATTCAATTGATCGTGATCGTTTTGTGTTAAGTAAAGGGCATGCGAGTCCATTATTGTATGCAACATTAAAAGAAAAGGGTTTGTTGGATGATGATTTAACTACATTTAGAAAGATTAATTCAAATCTACAAGGACATCCAAATATGAATGAAGTAGCTGGCGTAGATATGTCTACAGGATCTTTAGGACAAGGTATTTCTTGTGCTGTTGGTATGGCTATTGTCAATAAGCATGTGGATAAGAATGCGCATCGAATTTATTGTTTATTAGGTGATGGTGAATGTGAAGAAGGTCAAGTATGGGAAGCTTGTATGGCAGCGACTCACTATAAATTGGATAACTTATGTGCTGTTTTAGACTACAATCATTTACAAATCGATGGAAACATTGATGAAGTAATTTCACCATAACCATTCGCAAGTAAATTTGAATCTTTTGGATGGAACGTATTAGACGTAAATGGACATGATTTTGATGAATTAAGAAATGCGTTTGAACAAGCTAAACAAGTTAAGGATAAACCAACAATGATCATTGCCCATACAATCAAAGGTAAGGGTGTATCGTTTATGGAAAATAACTATGCATGGCATGGTGCAGCTCCAAATGAGGAACAATATGAGCAGGCAATGAAAGAGTTAGGAGGTCTTGAATAATGGCAAAAGAAGCAACGCGTAATGCCTATGGAAAGGCTTTGGCAGAATTAGTTAAAGAAAGAGATGACGTATTAGTATTAGATGCGGATCTTACAAAATCTACAAAAACAATCGATGCCAAAAAGGCAAGACCGGAACATCATTTCAATATGGGAATTGCCGAAGGAAATATGATGGCAGTAGCTGCTGGTATGGCCGCAAGTCATAAGGTGGTATACGCATCTAGTTTTGCGATGTTTGCGGCAGGAAGAGCTTTTGAACAGATTCGCAATAGTATTTGTTATCCTAACTTGAATGTAAAAGTATGTGCAACACATGCAGGAATTACAGTTGGAGAAGATGGTGCAAGTCATCAATGTATTGAAGATATTGCGCTTATGAGAAGTATCCCAAATATGAAAGTATTTGTACCATGTGATCAATATCAGGCAAAGGCGATTGTAAAGGCAGTAGCTGATATTGCAGGATCTTGTTATGTAAGACTTGGTCGTGGTGCAGTAGAAGATGTCTATGATGAAAATTATAAGTTTGAATTGGGAAAAGGAAAAGTTTTAAGAGAAGGGCAGAAAATCGCATTGATTGCGACAGGAATGATGGTGCAAGAGGCATTAAAAGCTGCAGATATTTTAGCTAAAGAAGATATTTCGGTTACGGTTGTAGATATGCCTTGTATCAAACCAATTGATGAAGAGTTGATTGAAAAAATTGCTAAATCCCATGAATTGATCATTACTTGTGAAGAGCATAATGTATATGGAGGACTTGGAAGTGCTGTGAGTGAAGTAACTTCAAAAAAGAGTCCAGTGCGTATGGAAATGATGGGTATGCAGGATACTTTTGGGGAGAGTGGAACTCCAAATGAACTACTGGCTAAATATGGTTTGAATGCGGATCATATTGTTGAAAAGGTAAAGGAATGTCTTTAAAAAATATTAAATTGATTGTGGCTGATTTAGATGGCACGCTCTTGCGTGATGACAAAAGTTTAGATCGAAATATAAAAAGTGTTCTGATTGAAAAGAATGTTCCACTTACTTTTGTATCAGGTCGAAATGTACATATTATTCAGGATTATATAAAAGAATTGGATATCACTTTACCTTATATAACGAATAATGGGGCCAATATGTTTTTAGGGAATAAATGTATTTATGAATGCCCAATTGATTCAAAAGAATTGGCGGATTGTCTACATATATTAGTCAAAAATGAAGTGGCATTCTTGGCCTACACAAATGAAACAATTTATTCAGTTGGATATCAAGAGGGGTTAGATGGTTTTAAGAAACGGTTGATTGGTAAATGTGAAATTATTGATGATGCCAATATTGAAGATATTGTTAGTGAATCAATATTTAAAGTTGTGATGATTCATCCAAATATGGAGAATGTAAAAGATCAATTGAATTCTGTTTGTGATAAAACAGTTTGTATGCAGTCAGAAGGTATTGTATATACTTTAACAAGTAAAGATTCAACAAAAGGGAAAACATTAAAAAAGTTATTGGAATATCTTGATATAGACTCAAGCAGTGTGTTGGCTTTTGGAGATAACTATAATGATATTTCTATGTTTGAAGTTGTAGATGGTGTTGCCATGGAAAATGCGCAGGATCATTTAAAAGAAGTCGCAAAGTATTCTACAAAGTCAAATGAAGCGTCAACTTCTCGTGATTTATAAACATCTATAATTTCAAATGATTGAAAACAGTCTAAATTAGTTTTAAATAAAGCT
>NZ_CAKVMR010000032.1 GCF_934772795.1 uncultured Holdemanella sp. | reverse complement strand
TGTCTCTAAAATAAAACAGTTGATAATCACTGATTTGGATTATCAACTATAAGCACGACTGCCTGTCGTACAAAAAGCTATCATCATGATAGCTTTTCTAATAGTTCTACAACAATTTGGGTTTGTTCCTTAAATGTTGTATAAGCTTCTTCATCCTTATTTAGAATGATATCCATAAAGTCCTGACACTCATACAACATGTGATCTGGTTGTTCAATACTGATTTTTTCTTTTGTATCTATAGCTTTTTTACCAATTTGATCTCTTTTTGGTGCATCAAAATACACATCTTTACATACACCACTACTTGCTCCAGAAACAATAATCGTTCCCTGATCTCCCTGTACATATACTGTATAAGGACTCGAACAATCTTTCGCACCCGTACAAGTTGCGATAAAATCTGGATACTGCATAATGATGATTCCACTTGTATCAATGCCGTTGTATCCAACATTTTTAAAATAATGAACCTCGCGAGGTTTACCAAATAGTCCTGTCACAAAGTGTAGATTATATACATTGATATCCATTAAAGCGCCACCATTGAAGGCTGGATCAAACGCATTTGTCTGAATATGATCTTTATACTTTTGATACTTTGATGAATATTGTGAGAAATTGCACTGTACCATCTTAATATCTCCACAATTGGATAGATTTTCTTTAATGATTTTATAGTTTGGCAAATGCACATTTGTGATGGCTTCAAAAATATAGACACCATTCTTTTTGGCAATCTCAAATAATTCATTACACTCTTTTAAAGTTGGAGTAAATGGCTTTTCAGTAATAACATGCTTCTTGTGTTCCAACGCCATTTTTGATTGTGAATAATGTAAAGAATTCGGACTTGCAACATAAACAATATCCACATTGTCATCATTCAACATTTCTTCCATATCTGTGTAATACTTTTGAATTCCATGTTTTTCGGCAAATTCTTTAGCACGCTTTTCTGTTCTCGAATATACACAATATAAATTGTATCGACCATCTAAACGCATGGCTTCAATCATTCGATCTACAATTACACCAGAACCAATTGTTGCGACATTCATCATACTTTTTCTCCTTTATTTTTTACCCAGTTATTTTCTTTTTTCTTCTTTTGTTTTTTTGTCTTACGATAAATAATAAAGCGAACTCCATCCTCGCTATTTTCACCTTTCACAATATAGTGATTGGCCTTACAAACCTTAGAAACAATGGATAATCCGAGTCCAAAACGACCACCTTCACCTTTTTCATAAGGTCTAAATAATGATTGAATTCGATCCTCCGGCATCTTTGGACCATCATTACTAATACATAACCAATCTTCTCTTACTTCAATCTTAATATAAGATTTCGCATAACGGAATGCATTTTCCATAATATTTTCAATCGCAACACGCCATGCTTCGATCAAGCCGTCAAAGAAAACTTCTTCTACATCCGTAATCACTTGAATTTCAGGACGAATTACAGCTGCATTTAATACAACCTGTTCCACAACATCCTTCATATTTGTGACTACCCCCTCGGCATCACTGGCCACTAAGTATTCAACACGATTCATATATAATAAAGAATGGACTTTATTCTCTAATCTCTGTGCATTATCTAAGATGACATCAACACTGCTTTCCAAAGTTCCATATGGATAAATACCATCTTTAATCGATTCAGCGTACGATTTAATTGTCGCAATCGGCGTTTTTAAATCATGTGAAATATTATGAATCATGTCTTCTTTGGCTTTATCCTGCTTTTTCAATTCATCATTCATCTTCACAATCGCAGTAGCCATCTCACCAATTTCATCATCACGATTTAAATGAAGTTCCACTTCTTTTCCATCTTTAATTTGTTCAATATAATTTCGAATCAAATTCAAAGGATGAATAATAGAGAACACCCACATTAAAATAATTAGGAATACAATCATAAACGCAATCACAATAACGTATACTGTAGAATCAATTAATGAATCTCTAAATTGCGTCGCATACGTATCATCCATAAAACTTGCCAAAATTATACCGTCATGACAATAGATCAAACGATAATAATACTTCGAGTTTGCGACTGTAATTGTCCCCTGCAATGCTTCTTCACTTTCAGAATCCATTTGTTTGGATTGTTCTAATAAATACTCATATACTTTATGATTCACTGGTTTTCTTTTAGAACTCTGATTCGAAATCACATTCATTTGACCATCTTGAATAATACAGTTTGTTTGAACACTGTCACTCGCTAAAAACGCATAAATATCATCTAAACTATCGGTTTGTTTTGAATCCACCAATCCAACGATTGGTGTTTGTCGATTTAAAATTAGTTCATACATTTGTTTGGTAATGGTTCGATCAATATTATCGCTGACAAACACAAAGAAAAACATAATAAAAAACATCAAAACCGTCAAAATGATTGTTAAAATTTGTCGTGTTAATGACATTTTTTGAAAATAAAAGGAAGGTCCCTTCATAAAATATCACCTCATCATAAACATTTTACCATAAGAAAAAGAAAAGGGGATACATTTGTATCACCCTAAACGATATCCATATCCATAGATTGTATGAATGTTTAAATTTGGAAGTTTTTTACGCAAACGACGCAAAGTATCATCTACGACACGATCACTACCAAAGTAGTTTTCATCCCAAACATTTTCAAGAATTTTATCACGTGAGAAGGCAATTCCTTTGTTTTTGATAAACATCATCAACAAGTCAAATTCCTTAGTCGTCAATTCAATTTCCACGTTGTCCGCATAGATTTTTCGTTGCTCTTCATCCAATTCATATCCATCAATACTGATGCGATTATTATCATCACGATAAGCACGCTTAATGATGTTGTTGACTCTTAATACTAATTCTTTTGGTGAAAATGGTTTTGTGATATAGTCATCACAACCCTTCTCTAATCCAATAATACGGTCAAATTCTTTATCGCGCGCAGACATAAAGATAACTGGCGTTTCTGGTCCTTGAAGACGAATTTCTTCAATCAAGTCAAAACCAGATTTGTCATCCAACATAATATCTAAGATCCACAAATGCACATCATCATCCGCAACATGTGCACTTGCCTCTTCATATGTATAGTAAGAATGAACCTCATATCCTTCTTTACGTAAGTATTGGGCAACTAGATTATTGATATCCTTCTCGTCTTCAACAATACTAATGACTCTTTTCATTGGGCCACCCTCTTTCTAAAAATTATTTTCCTCTAAGAAATCTGTAACACGCTTAACATATTGAGCACATAACTCATCTGTTTTCGCTTCCACCATGACACGAATCAATGGTTCTGTTCCACTTGGACGAACTAAGATTCGTCCTTCATTTCCTAAATCATTCGCAACTGCATCCACAACTTCTTGTAGTTCTTTACTTTCTAGACATGCATTCTTATCTTTTACAGTCACATTCTTTAATAACTGTGGATAAATGAACAATCCTTCACTTAATTCCTTCAATGATTTTCCTGTAGCCTTCATGATCTGTAGAATCTTTAATGCCGTCATTAAACCATCACCAGTGACTTCATGTTCTAAGAAAATGATGTGTCCACTTTGTTCTCCACCAACCCAGTAGTCATTCTTCTGCATTTCTTCAAATACATACTTATCTCCTACTGCCGTTTGAATATAATCAATCTTATTGGCATCTAAAGCCTTATATAAACCTAAATTTGCCATAACCGTTGTGACAACCATATTCTTGTTTAAATGATTGATTGATTTCATATAGCGAGAACAAATATATAAGATATAGTCTCCATCACAAAGCTTTCCATCTGAATCCACCATGATCAAACGATCGGCATCCCCATCAAATGCCAAACCAATATCATAGTCCCCTTCACGCATCATTCTTTGTAGTCCTTCAGGATGTGTAGAACCACACTTATTGTTGATGTTAATACCATTTGGCGAATTGCTGATGGCATCTACTGTAGCACCTAATGAATCCAAAGTTTCAACCACAGTACTTGTCGCAGATCCATTTGCCAAGTCACAAAGAATCTTCATGCCAGATAAGTCTACAGGAACACATTCTTTTAACCAGCTCATATAGATTTCTAGTCCATCTTCCCATTCGAAATATTCTCCAATGTGATCTCCTGTTACTAGATCTAAATCGGTTAAGCCATCCATATATTTTTCAACTTCAAGAAGAAGTTCTTCTTCCATCTTCTCTCCATTGTGGTTAAAACACTTGATACCATTGTCATAGTATGGATTGTGACTTGCACTTACCATGATTCCACAATCAAAACGTTCTTTACGAACCAAATAAGAAATAGCCGGAGTTGGACATACACCTAATAAATAGACTTGAGCACCCATGCTTGTAGCACCAGCCGCAAGACCTAATTCAAACATATCTCCACTAAGTCTTGTATCTTTACCAATCAAGATCTTCGCATGTTTTTCTTTTCCATAATACCAACCTAAATATTGTCCAATCTTGATAGACATATCTAAAGTTAAACCTTCATTCGCTCTTCCACGAACTCCATCTGTTCCAAAATACTTACCCATTACTCTGAATCCTCCTTGTCTGTATCTGATATATTTTTAGCTAGTTTCACACTTGCGTGTACCGTCTCTGGCGATAATGTAACATTGACTCGATTACCCTTCGCATCATAAGCCGCTAATGCTGCATTAGCCTCAAAATCCTGAATCTGACCTGTGCAGTCAATCAATGCCTTCACAATTCGAATTGAATTCAATTGATTTTGACTTGCCGTAATCTTAACTGTCATCACATCTAATGTAGGTGTTTCAAAATCAGTCACCTTTTGGTTGGATCCCACCAACAATTCTGGTTGGATCGTGAATGATTTTGTCACTTTTTTAGAAAGCGTAACATCAATTGTAGCAGGATCTACAACCGCTTCAATTTTTTCCGGTAAATTTTTCACCTTTAAATTGATGATATTTTCACCTTCCGAATATTTTTTCAAGTCAGCCACGACTTGCACACTACCCTTTGAACGGAATACTTGAATACTTGTCGCATCTCCAGTTAATGAAACATCAACTGTACTTGGCACACCAGCCACATCATATTTATCTGTATCTGCTAGTACTTCAACAGCTACATTTCTTAGATCCACAGTTGTTCTTGTATCGTTGAACAATTTTAAACTAATATCTTCATAGTTGATCACAACACAGATCATAATGGATAAAACCAAAGAAATAATTACAGATCCTTTTTTATCAAATAATACACGGTCTACGAGTTTACTTACTTTTTGGAATATCAAAGTCAATAAACCACGCAACTCATTGAACCATACAGAAGGGCCCTTTTTATTTGGAGATTCCATGTTGACTGCCCTCCTTTTTCTGTTCATATAAATTCACAATTTCAATTGCCTTCACACGCTCATCCTTATTTGCGTCCTCAGTCTGTTTTTTAGCACGTTTACTCATAGACTTAGCCTGAGACAACATAGGAACAAGAATTGAAGACGGATTTTGACTTGATTCTGTCACTAACATATTTGTTAGATAACGCTGTAACCCTTCTGGTGGATATTGCGTTAACTGGCCATTGACCGCAACCGAAATATTTCCTGTTTCTTCACTCACAATAATTGTGATTGAGTCTGTAATTTCACTGATACCGACAGCCGCTCTATGTCTCGCTCCATACTTACTAGGAAGATCCTTTGTGGTTGGAGGAAAATAAGCTGCTGCACACGCTATTTTATTCCCCTGAATAATAACGGCACCATCATGCATTGGTGTTCCATACTGAAATATTGTTCCTAATAATTCAGTTGAAACTTCCGAATCCATCACAATTCCTGTACGAATAAAATCGGACAAGCTCTGTGTTCTTTCGATAGAAATCAAGGCTCCTGTCTTTGATTTTGACATTTCTGTGCATGCCTCTACCAATTCATTGATCATTTGTTGAATTTGTGAAACGGAGACATCCGTTGTTAAGATAGCTGTTGATTTACCAACTTTCTCCAACATACCACGAATTTCCGGCTGGAAAACAACCAAAATAACGACAACTCCCCAATTCAAGAACATTTCAATCAAATAATTTAAAGCATTTAAGCCTAGCCATACCGCTAAAGCCTTGACTAAAACGATAATCAATACACCCTTCACAAGTTGAATCGTACGTGAATTATTACGCACAATTCTTAGTCCAGAATATATCAATCCCCATACTACTAAAATATCCAATAATAATCGAATTAGGAATGTAATATCAGATAAGCTAAAACTCATCTAAAATACCCCCTTATTTTATTTATAAATTTTTTGAAATTAAATCACTTACTGAATCATACTCAACTTGAGCATGTGCTTTTACATCTTCATCTGCACACGACATAACCGAACCATGCACACCAAATTCAATCAATGGAATATCATTATGTCCATCACCAATTGTATATACATCTTCTTCTTTGATATTAGCATATTCAATCAAGAAATCTAAACCTGTCGCTTTAGAAATCCCTTTTGGTACAATATCAACAACGAAATTATTTGGATAAGCAACAACTTGTTCATAATACAAATCATTGATTTTACTTGCCACTTCTAAGGCTGAATCTGTATTTTCCATTGATAATACAATCTGCGCAAAATGCGTCATATCCAACAATTCGGCTTCCGTAATATCCGGTTTTAAATTTGGATAACGATGATCCACTGCATCTGGCTGCAATACAATACGATGACGGTGAACTCCATCATTCACAACATAACTAATCACTGTGTCTAATTTTTTAACATTATGTAAAATATCTACACAAACATCAAAATTCAAATAATTGGATAATAAAACATCTCCATTTTCTCCAAAAACCATACCACCATTATTTGTGATCAAGTAATCACATGGCAAATTAAATAATTTGATTTGTGCATCAATCGATTCTTTAGAACGACCTGTCACAATCACGAATTTATTCCCCTTATTTTTCCATTCCTCAATCGATTTTAAATCTTCTGGCATTACATTCTGTGCATAACGTAATGTACCATCATAATCTGTAGCTAAAAGCTTCATGTGTAGTTCCTCAACTTTTCTATTTATTATAATTTTATCACATACATTTAATAACAAGCAATATTACTATCCGTCCTTGACTCACATCCTGCAACATAGACTCCATTTTCTAATCGAATAATGACTTGTCCACGCCCAAACATTGCTAATTCGGGCTCAATTTCAATTTCATGACCACGTTTCTTTAATTCAGAAATTATATTCTCATCAAAGCCAGGTTCAACGATAAATTTCATATTCTCCATCCACTGAAATCGTTTGGCATCTAAAGCCATCTGTGGATTTAAATGAAAATCAATCATATTACTAATTACTTGCATATGTCCCTGTGGCTGCATATAACCACCCATTACACCAAAAGGCCCAACGGGTTTATCATCTTTAGTCAAAAAGCCAGGAATAATTGTATGATACGTCTTTTTATGAGGCATCAAGTAATTCACATGAGATGGATCTAAACTAAAATCATATCCACGATTTTGTAAAGAAACACCATCTACGACAATGCCACTGCCAAATCCCATATAGTTGGATTGTATATAAGAAACCATATTGCCATCTTTATCGGCTGTGCACAAATAGACTGTACCTGATCCGTGCGGCTTATCTACCCTTGGTGGCATAGCCAAATGGCCAATTTGACTTGCTCTTTGTTTACCATAATCAACACGTATCAAATCATCCACCGACATATTCATATATTTAGGATCTGTTACATATTCTTTGGCATCCGCAAAAGCCATTTTTAAGGCTTCCATCTGCGTGTGAATACAATCTACATCTCTATTTTTAAATTGAAAATTATTTAAAATATTCAAAGCCATTAAAGCCACAATGCCCTGTCCATTAGGAGGTAATTCCCACACTTGATAGCCATGATAATCTACATGAATAGGTTCAACCCATTCAACAACATGATCTTCTAAATCTTGTTTTCGTAAGAATCCTCCAAATCTTTTAGATTCTTCATCAATCCGATCCGCCAATTCTCCATAATACAAAGCATCTGTGTTGGTATCAGCAATCTTTTCTAGTGCATCCGCAAGTTTTGGCATGCAAATCATTTGTCCTGGTTCAGGTGTTTTTCCATCAAAAGTAAAAGTATCATACCAACCCTTAAACTCTTCGCTATTTGGAATCGCCTTTAAAGCTTTTTTCCACATACGAGCAATCTCAGCACTGACTGGATATCCATTTCTTGCATAATCAATGGCAGGCTCTAATAACTTTTTAAACGGCAAAGAACCAAATCTTTCACTTAAAGCTTTCCAACCCTTTACAGCACCAGGCACCGTAACTGGAATCCATCCTCGTTTTGGAATTTCATCCACTTTATCTGCCGAAATCGCATATGGAGAATGGCCTGAACTATTCATGCCATACATCTTATCTTTCATCCATACAATCGCAAATCCATCCGATCCAAGCCCATTTGAACATGGTTCTACAACCGTCAAACAAGCGGCTGTCGCAATCGCTGCATCCACGGCATTTCCACCTTGTAGAAGCATTCTTAAGCCGGCTTGTGTAGCTAAATTATTTCCTGTACAAACAACACCATTTCGCGCAATCACATTCATTCGTTTGGATGCGAATGGATTTTTATAATAATCAATTTCCATATTTTCTCACCGAAACCATTATACAAAAATTAGAGCAGACATTCCATCTGCTCTGATTTATTTATTCACTTTTTTTAAACCGGATAACTTTTCTACCTTATCCAATTTTTTATCATCCACATTATGATTTTCTATTCATTTTTCCTTAAGCATTTTCTCAAGTATGACCATATATGAGTATCTTAAAGTTCCATGATCTAGTTTGGATGATATCCCTTAACATTTCAAGTACTCTATCCTTTTTGTGATTATTCACTTGATAAAAACCCTTTATCTAAATCCTATTTCCTTTTCCTGTTAAGTTCCACTGAATGTTTTTTCTAGAATTCCTCTAGCTTAACCTTTGGAGCCTTCTCTCCATAGCTTCAACTTTTTATAGTTAAAACTTTCCGTTTCAACTCTATGTTATTGTCATCTTCTCACCGCTCTCTTTTTGTCTTAAGAGAAGTTTTCTCTGCTCTTACTTCTCTTTACACTTTCATTATATACAACAAAAACAAAAAGAAAAGGCAAGTGGTAAAACTTGCCTTGAAACTGGTAAAACTGGTTATTTCATCGATATCTTTCGCTTTTTTCCTCTAGAAACAGGAATCAGAACCTTGTTTATAAGCTCAACTTCATCTTTATACCAAGCCACAATATATTTAGAATTCACAATATAGGATACGTGTACTCGTAAAAAACCGAATTCTTTAAAAACTTCTTCAAGTGCATTCATACTGTCACGCTTGTGGAAAATGCCTTTTTTTGTATAGAAATACACCATCTTTTCATTCTTTTCCAAATAATAGATATCTTCATACGAAAGATTCATACGAACTCCATCATAATTAAATTCATACACATGACTTTGAATACATTGCGAACGAATCATTTGATCATAAGCTGAAATGTCGGCTGCGATATTTTCCTTTGAAATATAGAACACACGACTTCTTTCATCATCACCACGTGTCTTAATTGGATTTTCACACACATAGATCACAATCGCATTGGGATTATCATGTACAAATACACTTTCAATACGACTTGTCTTAAACATTTCATCAAACACAAATAATTGATAATCTTCTTCCTTCATCCGTTTTGCGAGATCACTCGCCTTTAAGTAATGACGAAAACACCAATCCTCATGCATAAACAATTTAGATAATTGAAAAACGATGTCCTTAGTTTCTTTTTCATATTCTAATATGGCTACTTTTATCATACCTATAATTATAAAGAGTGATCTCACTTTTATCAAATGTAAACCGTTTCAAATTATTATTCTTTAAAGTCACGAATTAAAATCAAATCCTTAACAATTTCACGAGCACTAATCGTTAATATAATTTCTCCCTTTTCTTTAGTTGCACCCTTTGGATCTCCACCAATCCCAATGGGCTTTCCTTTTTCAGTTACCCAATCTGTGGCAAGCCAAGACAAATGGGCTTTCATAGCTGTATTTTTAGGAATACCCTTTTCACTTGTTTCTAATTTAACTAGACTTTCATCAATCGCCATGACCATGGAAGTTTCCATTTCTCCACCATGAAAATCAAACGTGTTCCCCTTAGAAATCGTTGCCTTCACATCTGGATGATCAAAGGCTCCTGAATTTAACACAAATGGATACACCTCAAAATCACTACGAACTTCTCTAGAAATCAAATTTGCGACAGGTGCGTTTCCACCATGACATACAAGAAAAGCCAATTTTTTAAAACCATGATGAGCTAGACTTTCACATATGTCATACAACATATGATAGTAAGTCATAGGTTTAAATGTAATGGATCCACAAAACTCTTTATGTTCCGTACTCAGTCCAACTGGAATTACCGGAAAGAATAATAAGTTTATGTCTTCATCCTTTAACTCTTTTTCAATATAGTCACACATTGCCCCGGCAATCAGTGTATCCGTACCAAGTGGTGCTTGATTTCCATGTTGTTCTAATGCACCTAACGGAATCAAAACAATTGTGTTTTCTCGATCGACTTGTTCCATTTCTAAACGTGTTAATTCTTGATACTTACAAATCATACTTATTTTGCCTCGTAGATAAACTTAAAGCTTGGACGAATGGCAGCCAATCTTTCCATCAAGAAATATCCAATGATGTAGTTAGCTGAGATTTTGATCAAGTTGAATGGAATTGTCGCTAGCGCAATAAATGAAGTTAAATCTTTAATGCTTGGATTTACAGAACCCACCATTTGTACAACAGAGTCAAGTGGCATACCCATGGCCTTGGCATACAATGGTAAAGTAATATATGCGTTGCAGAAACATGCGAACATAGTTCGTACAACAATTCCAACAAGTAAAGAAATAATTACCGCCTTTCTTGTCTTATTCATTTTCTTATACACAAACCATGTTGGTAAAATAAATAGGAAAATACCTAAAAGATTTGCGAGTTCACCAACATAAGCTGTGTTTGTTCCAACTGTCACTACTTTTACAACCAATTTAATGACTTCAACTAAAGTGGCAGATACAGGACCTAAACTAAATAGGGCAATAATACTTGGTACATCACTAAAATCAATCTTGTAGAATGGTGGCATCATCGGTAATGAAAATTCCAATGACATCAAAGCACCTGCAAGACCTGCAAGCATCGCCGTTAATACAATTGTTTGAACATTCCATTTTTTCATCTTTTTACCTCCTTTTGATTCGTATAAGCTCTTCCAAAAGGAAAACCCCAAGAAAAAAATCTTCTCGGGGTCTAAAAAAATACAAAAAATACTTTTGTGTCTTCTACCATCCAGACTATACTGTCGGTCTTGGAATTGCACCAAGTCAGCCACTTGCGTGGGTCGCGGACTTTTACCGCCGGTAGGGAATTGCACCCTGCCCCGAAGAACTCATTGAATCTATGTTCGCAAATAAAATAGCACATAATCTTTCATCATGCAACTAATTTGTTTATTTTTTCACAATATTAAATTTATTGGACATAAAACAAGGACATACATTTTCACGTGAAGCTATAACAGAACTAGCTAAATGACTACCTATCTTCATAGCCTCAAGCATACTCTTACCATAGGTTAGCCCAGCACTTACACCCGCACAAAATGCATCTCCTGCTCCTGTTGTATCTTTTACCTCTATTTGACGAGCCGGACAAAAGCCACATTCCCCAGTGCTTTTCACATATAAAGAACCAGTTTCACCAAGCGTTACAATCAACGATTTAAATTCGGATTGTTGCAGTTCATCAATCAATGTATGACTCAATTCTTCTGCTGATATCTCTTTAAAATCTCTTGAAAAAAGAATACTCGATTCTAATTGATTACAGATCAAACAATCAAATTGCTTCAAAAGATCTTTTCTTTTAATCGCAATATTCATATTGCTGACAACACCAAATATTTTTTTATTATGTTTTTGACATAAATAAACAACTTTTTCAACAATTTCCTCATCCATATCTATTTCAGCCACCACAGAATCGCTATTTTCAATAATTGCGTCTCCATTTTCTTCTAAAATTGAATAGATTGGCATTAAATTCGGACGATGAGATATTGAACCTGCTAATTCTCCATTATGATCAAAAACAGCTAGCCATGTACCCATACCATTTTCTATAGATTTCATATAATCTGTATTCACATTTCGATTTTGTAATCGTTGTTTAACATCTATTCCCAATGCCGTATTATCAACAATACCAACAAAGGTAGAGTTTAATCCTAAATTCGCAATATCTTCTACAACATTTCTTGCTACACCACCATGAATATACTCAATATGTCCCGCATTTCTTCCATCAGAAACATATGTATCCTGTGGAAAGCCTTTAATATCCACAAAAATCGCACCTACTACGACAATTCCATTCTTTTTTTGAATCACGTTATTTTTCACCTTTCATTTCAAATAAAATATCTCTTAACTGTGCTGCTCTTTCGAAATCTAAAGTACGCGCTGCCTCTTTCATTTCCTGCTCTAATTCTTTGATCATCTTTTCTTTTTGTTTTGCCGGCAACTTTTTCTTCTTCAAATACTTAGCTGCCATTTCCTTAGTTTCCTTAGAACGAACAACATCATGGATTGGTTTGATGATTGTCTTAGGAACAATACCATGTTTTTCATTGTATTCCATCTGAATTGATCTACGTCTTGCGGTTTCATCCATAGCTTCCTGCATGCTCTCTGTAATTTTATCGGCATACATAATAACTTTTCCTTGGGCATTACGGGCTGCACGACCAATGATCTGAATCAATGATCGTCTTGATCTTAAGAAACCTTCTTTATCTGCATCTAATATCGCAATCAAACTGACTTCTGGAATGTCTAAACCTTCCCTTAACAAGTTGATACCTACAAGCACGTCATATTTACCTTGGCGTAAATCATGAATGATTTCCGTACGTTCAATCGTTGTAACTTCATGGTGTAGCCACGCTACCTTTAGATCCATATTCTTTAAATAGGAAGTTAAATCCTCCGCCATACGAACAGTTAATGTCGTAATCAGAGTTCTTTCATGTTTTTCAATGCGCTCCTTGATTTCATCCACCAAATCATCAATCTGACCTTCAATAGGACGCACCTCGACTTCTGGATCTAATAATCCTGTTGGACGAATGATTTGTTCCACAATTTCTCCGTGTGTTTGATCCAATTCATAATCGCCTGGTGTTGCGGATACAAAGATGGCATTTTTTATTAATCCTTCAAATTCATTAAAACGCAAAGGACGATTATCTAAAGCACTTGGAAGTCTAAAACCGTAATCTACCAATATTTGTTTTCTTGCACGGTCTCCATTATACATGCCACGAATTTGTGGTAAGGAAACATGACTTTCATCGACCACAAGTAAAAAATCATCTGGAAAATAATCAAATAGTGTATACGGTCTTTCACCTGGTTTTCTGCCATCAATATGTCGAGAATAGTTTTCAATACCTGGACATACGCCAAATTCTCTCAATGCTTCTATATCATAGCGACATCTTTGTTCCAAGCGCTCTTTTTCAAGTGGTTTACCTTGTTCATCAAAATAAGCCAATCTTTCATCGAGTTCTTCTTGAATCGTGTCTGCTGCATGATTGATGATATCCATACTTGTCGCATAGCCATTGGCTGGATAAATAATATATAGCTGGTAAGATTGATTGACATGTCCCGTTACTGGATCCACTTCACAGATTCTTTCCACTTCATCATCAAACATTTCAATACGAATCAAATAGCGATCCGTATGCCCTGGTGTAATTTCAATGACGTCTCCACGCACTCTAAACGTTCCTCTTAATGGATCTGTATCATTACGTTTATATTGTTGATGTACTAATGCCAACATCAATTCATTTCTTTCAATGATTTGTCCGCTACGTAAAGTAAAGATCATATGACGATATTGTTCTGGATTACTAGCACCATAAATAGAGGCAACACTCGCCACTATGATGGTGTCTCTTCGTTCTAAAACACTATTTACGGCTGCCATTCGTAGCATATCCAATTCTTCATTGGTCTTTGTGTTTTTATCAATATATGTATCGGTTTTTGGCAAATACGCTTCAGGCTGGTAATAATCAAAATAAGAAACAAAATATTCCACACGATTATGCGGAAAAAATTCTTTAAATTCAGAATACAACTGTCCTGCAAGTGTCTTATTATGCGCAAACACTAAGGTTGGTCGATTGACTTGGGCAATCACATTCGAAATTGTAAATGTTTTTCCGGTTCCTGTAGCCCCCAACAATACTTGAAACTTTTTATCTTCTTTTAAACCAGAAACCAATTCTTTGATGGCTTCAGGCTGATCTCCACTCGGTTTATATTCGGATACTAATTCAAACTGATCTTTCATGATTTCACATCCTCTTCTTTAATTATATACAAAAAGTAGGTTTATACCTACTTTTGTGCTTCTTCTATCGCTTTTTGTCTTTGCGTATCATCACTTGGTGTTTCATTCATCTTCAACAATACTTTTTCCATCAAAAGATCCCACGTCTTTTTATCACAATCTCCTGTTGCTTCTAAACCATGATCCTGTTGAAAACTAGCCAAAGCTTGAGAACTAGTATTTGAAAAATATGTATCTGTTCGATCCACATCATATCCTAAATACTTTAGATAGACTTGTAAAGCTTGGGCATTATCATCTACGCTGTCTTTTTTGATGACATCCTTTTTCTTGACTTTATAATAGGATGTTGTCTTTACTTCAACTAGTTTTACTTCAATATCTGGCTTAAATCCCTTCTTGTTGATACTTGTACCTTTTGGCGTATACCAACGTGCCACTGTATACTTAAAACTTGTTCCATCTGAGAATGGTACTGTAACTTGTTCAGTCCCTTTACCATAAGATGTAGTTCCTACCGTAATCACTGTATCTCCTAAATTATCTTTTAAAGCACCAATCAAAACTTCGGCTGCACTTGCCGTATTTTCATTCTGCAGAACAACAATCTTATCCATCTTTACTTGATTAAATTCATCTTTCGTCATTTGTTTAGTGAACTGACCATCTTTATCTTTTTCCTTGAAGACAACTGACTTTTCAGGAATCAAAGAACTCGAAATTTCCAATGCTGCATTTAAATAGCCACCACCATTATTACGTAAATCTAAGACTAACTTTTTAATCCCCGCTTCTTGTAGACGAGACATTGCCTTCGAGAAATCTTTTCCACTATTTTCTGAGAAACTCGTCAGAATGATTTCTCCATAATCGTCGTATACATTGCATACAACTGTTGAATCAAAAGTACCTGGAATCAAATTTGTCGTATATTCTTTTCCATCACGAAGATATTTTGTCTTAACATTCTGACCTTCATGGGCCTTGATATATTTAATAATTGTATCTGAATCGTTTTCACTACATTTTAAATCATCTAATGAAATAATTTCATCGTTAGGTTTTAAGCCTTTTTTATCCGCCGTTGAATTGATGTAGACGTTGGATACGACAAAGTTTTTATTTTCATTTAAATAAAAGGAAATTCCTAATCCAACATTACTTCCTTCAAGACTGCTTGAAAAGGCTTTGGCTTGTTCTAAGTCAAAATAGTTTGTATGAGCATCTTTATCTAGGGTTGTCATTCCATCAATGGCTTGTTCCATGAGTTTGGAATCTAAGTTTTTAATTTTATTCGAATAATACCAATCTGAATTCAAAATTGAATAAATGGTATCAAATTTCTCTTGTTCTTTACTATTTCCTGCCGTTGTTTTATTTAAAATAACTGGCACACTTATGCCTGCGCCAAAGCATGCGATGCATAGTAGTGTAATCAATATTGTCTGACTTTTTTTTCTCATAAGCTCATCCTATTCTAAAACAAAATGGGACGAATCATTCGCCCCAATAATTCCATATAAAAAGTATACGAAACAATCCTTTATTCTGCAATGTTTTTATCGTTTCATTTTCAAATATTTTCTTGCCGCAAACAAAGATGCGAATCCCCCAATCAAGGCTCCCGCAAGAATGATAGAGAATCCTACTTGAAAGCTGATTGCGCTTGGTTTAAATAGGGCAAACATAGGTGTGAATAGTTTTCCATCTAAGCTTTCATACAGCTTTTCATATCCAAAATGCACCAATAAATATGGAACGATAGATCCAAGTAGTCCAATAAAAATGCCTTCGACAATAAATGGATTGCTGATGAAGCCATTCGTTGCTCCAACCGTACGCATAATAATGATTTCATCACTTCTTGAATCGATTGTCGTTCGGATCGTGTTATAAATCAAATACAAAGACAATAGAATCAATAAGGCAACAATGCCTAAACCAATCTTTTGAATCATATTCAACATTTCTACTAAACTTGTAACACTGTCTCCTCCAAAAGCTGTACTGGATACGCCATCGATTTTTTGAATCTGTGCACTTGTTTTACGGATAGAAGAAGCATTCTTTACATAGACAAAGAAAGCATTAGACAAGGGATTTGTTTCTCCGCGATAGGCTTTAAAAGCATCTCCCTTTTCTTTGATCATAAGTTCAAGTTCATCGTCTTTAGAAGACACTTCTACTTTTGAAACGTTCTTCAATTTAGATATTTCACTCTGAATGTTTGAAATTGAAGTTTCATCATTGATATCTTCATTTAAAATAACGTGAATACTCAAATCTTTTTGAACATCATTTGAAAAATAATTAACGTGTAATCCAATAATCAATATCGAACCAATCAAAAGTAGGGTAATGCCAATGGCACTAATGGCAGAAAAGCACAACATAATATGTCTTTTCATTTGAAGAAAGGCATACTTCAATTCGTATAAAAAAGTACGTAAACCTTTCATCATAGACTCTTATACCCACCTTTATTTGAATCGTGGATCACATATCCTTTATCCAGCATGATCGTACGTTTTTTAAAGCGGTCAACCAATACTTTATCATGTGTAACCATCATGATTGTCGTATCTAGTTTTTGGTTGATTTTTTCCAATAATGAAATGATTTCTAAACTCTTTTCAGGATCTAGATTTCCTGTTGGTTCATCCGCAATTAAAACTTTTGGCTTATTCGCAATGGCACGACCAATCGTTACACGCTGTTGTTGTCCTCCAGATAATTCATCAGGATAACTTCTTGCCTTTTCTTTCAAATCAACAAGTTCTAACACTTCCATCACACGTTTACGAATTTGTTTGCGTGGCATACCTACAACTTCTAGGGCAAAGGCAATGTTTTCAAAGACAGTTAATTTTGGAAGTAAACGATAATCTTGAAACACGCAGCCGACATTACGTCTATAGTATGGAACTTTTCTATGTTTTAAAGCTCCTACATTAATGCCATCTACAATAACTGTACCTTCATCTGGAACTTCTTCTCCATTTAGCACTTTGATCAATGTAGATTTACCAGAACCTGTGGCTCCGATCACATAGACGAATTCACCTTTATCAATATGTAAATTTACATGATTTAAAGCATGTACTCCATTGGGATATGCTTTTGAAACATCTTTTAAATCAATCATAATGTTCCCCCTAACTAAAGAACTTTTCCGGTCTTTCTCGGCAAGGCGCTGCTTTACCAGCTTCACAAGAAGTACCTGTGCCTGACCAGCCTGTTCCCCACGCAAAATCAGCACCTGCACTAAAGCGAGCTACCGCATCACTCACTGACATTGAACCTAGATTATAGACTTCAATATGTGTGTGCGCTCCACTTGAATTTCCTGAATTTCCAGATAGAGCAATCGTTTGTCCTTGTGAGACACTTTGTCCTGCACTTACATAGATAGTTTGTGACAAGTGACAGAAACTTACGGCATAAAGTGTATTGTTCACATTACACAACATTTCTATTGTATTTCCACCACCATAAGGATAGCCTGACCAGTTACCCAAATAGCCTGAGTTGCTTCCTACAGGGGCTGCAGCATATAGAATAACACCACTTGCCGGAGCTACTACAGTTGTACCAATTGGAGCTGCCCAATCGAGTCCTAAGTGCATGCCTCCACCTGGATATGCCCATGTACCTGCACTTTTACTTCCACCTTGTACAGGATGTATAAATCCAGATACAGATTCAATCGATCCTGAGAAGTTTGTCGAAATCACAAAGTCACGAATACTATTCATGTCCACTTGTGCAGAACGTTTTTGTGCTTCTAACTCTGTAATTTTTTTCTGATATTCTTCAACCAACTTATTATAAGATTCCTCTAATTCACTGGCCTGTTTTTTTTGTGATTCAAGTTCTGCCTTTTGACTTTTTGCGTCTTCATCCAAACGCTTTTGTTCGTCTTGCTGCAAAACAAGTTCTTTCTTTAATTTATTTAGCTTTTTAATTTGCGACTGATCATCTTCTGTAATTCTTTCAACTCCAGAAATACGACGTAACATATCACTTAAACTATCCGATCCCATGATCAAGTCAATGATCATATTGGTTCCAATTGTTGTTTGTTCGTTTTTCATACGATTTTCGATTTGTGCATTCCAAGCATCAATTTCAGCTTGTTTTGCCTGAATCTTTTCTTCTAATTCTTTAATATTGTTTTCAATCAACTCAATCGATTTTTCTTTTTCACTAATCTGCATTTGTAGATTCGAAACCAATTCCTTTTGTTCCTTGGCAAGCTGCTCCATTTTTGTCGTATCACTCTGCAAAGAAGCTATGCTTGAAGTATAAGCTTCAATACTATTTTGCAGGCTTTGTTTACGATTCTTCTGATATTCCTGAAATCCCTGACAAGCTTTTACGCCAGCTTGTGAAGTTTGCGCTTGACTACACTTGGCATACCAGGCTTCTGTATCGGAATAGTCTTCTGCTGAAACAGGCATGATCAATGAGCAGGCCATAGCTACACTTAGAAAGCCTGCATATAATTTATATTTTCTCATCGTGTCCACCTCAAATATTTTCTAACGGCTAAATAACTTCCTAGCATTCCTACAACCATTCCAATCAAAAGAATGCCGCCTGAAGTACACAACACAAATGGATATGGTTTCAACATACTCATCATGTCACTAAAAAACATACCATTCATTATGTGGTAAAGTCCTGTATAGCCAAATATACAAATCAAAACAGGGCCTAATGCGCCCCAAAAGCCGATAAAGATTCCTTCTAATACAAACGGTAAAGAAATATACCAGTTATAAGCACCTACTGTTCGCATGATCGCAATCTCATCTTTTCGTACTAAAATTGTCATTTTAATGGTATTTCGAATCAAGAATACGGCAATCAAAACCATCAATCCAACAAAGACACTTCCCCATACACGGATATTTTTAAACAGTTGAATCATCGTGTTGATGGCACTACCTCCATATGTAGCTTCTACAACACCATCCATTTTAGAAATTTTCTTTGTCACTTTTGAAATTTTTGTGTTGTCATTTAATTCCACATTCAAAACATCATATAAAGGATTCTTGTCCTCTCCTTTATATTGTTTAAACATAGCCCCATTTTCTTTGATTAACGCATCCAATTCCTCTTCTTTACTTGAATACGTTACTTTCTTCACTGAAGCAAGAGATGAAATTGAATCCGATAATTCACTAATTTCTTCATCTTCTAGTGTTGGATTTAAAGAGACTTGAATCATGAATTCACTTTCAATTTGACTCGTAAATCCTCCGACATTCATGTAAATCACAAATATAAACAAGGCCATCAATAAAGCAATGCCAATCGATACAATTGAAGAAAATGTCATTGAGAAATGACGATGCATATCTTTATTGGCGCTGCGTACTAGTCTTGGTAAACTCTTAAAAAATAGTAACATTTTTATCACCTACAACAACAATTATAACATACCTATCAAATCGTCTTACAAATCACAAAATTTCACATACACCTTCATTCTAATCCTTCCATGTGAAAACAACATTAAAATGAAAAAAAAGATCGATTTCTCGACCTCTTATAAGCTTTGACCTACTGCATCTGCCTTTTTAATAGCGGCAATAAACTCTTCTTTTGTGAATGGGAAAGGCGCATTTTTCCACTCATTTGTTTTTGTGGCTGCTTCAGTCAAAGCTTCTAAATGGCTTTCATCCAAGTCTACATCAGCTAAAGTCACTGGTAAGCCGATTGATTTATTGAATTTTGCCATTTTCATTAAGTTTTCTTCATCTTTGGCATATGCATACAATACTAATACACCAAAGGATACAACTTCACCATGTAGATGGTGTCCATCACGTGCAATTGAACAGCTTCCATTATAGAAAGCGTGCGCAATGCTTGAATTATAATAATATTCTGGTTGGTTTGTTAAGTTTGAAACGTATCCAGTGGATACAACAATATCCAAGGCAATAGCTTCGATTGCAGCTGAATTTGTATCATTTTTACAATCTTCCATACCTTGTTTACCATATTTCAACAATGGTTCTGTACAAGTTTTAGCTAATGCCAAACCCATTGTAGCTGTATGATCCAATGTCTTTCCTTGGGTTGCAAATTCAACTTCACATTGTTTAGACAATGCATCCCCAATTCCGGCCCAGAAATATTCACTTGGTGCTTTTGCGATAACATCTGGATTGATAAAGATGTGTGCTGGACAATGAGGATATGAATAGTGGTCCAAAGCTCCATTATCATCGTATACTACGGCAATGGCTGTAGCGGCTGAACAGTTTGAACAGATTGTTGGAAATGAGAATACCATCTTGTCATCCATTTCAATGGATGCCGTTTTACAAGTATCAATAGCCTTACCTCCACCAATCGCAAAGATGACATCGGCTTCTTGTACATTTGGATTTGAAGTCAATTTATGTACATTTGTCATTGTACATTCAATACCATATACAATTGAATCTGTAATAATAATATCAGTCTCTTTAATGGCTTCACGAATTCTTGGCTCTGCAGCTGCCAAAGCTCTTTTACCACCGATCAATACAACCTTTTTAACATTGTATTTTTCACATACACTTGGGATTTCGTTATAACAACTTTCTCCGACTGAATAATTAGACATTTCAATTGTTTTCATAAACTTCTACTCCTTCTTTTACTTCAACACTTTCTGTATGATAATTCTTGTATACACCGACAGTTAAGAATGGAACAATGATGATTGCGATAGCTAAATATCCACAATAACCATATCCATATTTAATAATATTTGTCAATCCGGCCATTGAAATCGTCATAGATACTACAATAATAAATGCAGATACAATGATTCTTTTCTTTACTGGATTTTCTACATTCTTTAAAATACGAATATTTTCAAAGCGAGCCACAAATCCGAATGTTGTTGTTACTGCTGTAGAAATTAAGCAAAGTAATAAACAAATACCATATACAACAACCATCCAGTTGGCATTCATCGCATTTAAACTTGTCAATGTAGGTAGAGTTGTTTCTCCATAAACACCCTTCCAAGAAATTAACATCAATACACTTAATACTAATGCGACAGCATTCATCACAAATGAGATCCACATTGCTTTTGAACAAGATTTACGATCTGGTAAGATAGCTCCACAAGCAACGATTGTTGGTAATGTCACACATTGAAAGCCTGCATATGTAAATGCATTTAAGATAGCTTTAGGCATATTCATAAAACCATTTACAGAAAAGTCACTAGCTATAATAGCTCCAATATTTTGACCTTTCATGATTCCCATACCATAAATAACAATAGCTGTTACTAAGATAGCCATACCCATATATGTACTTGCCATACGAACTACACTAGCTCCAAAAATTGTTAAGCAAAGAACAACAATTCCAACCGCAACGACACAAGCATAATAATTAAATCCAAAGTATTGTTGTAATGCACTTGCAGCACCACTAATTGCGGCTGCAACAGCCATCAAAACCATGATATTAAAGAAGATCTCAAATAAGATTTCCAACTTATCGAATGGATGATATAAGTTTTCAAACAAATCCTTTGCGCTTGTCAAATTTCTCTGGTTATACATCACCATGGCTTCTCGCATTGTCAATATCAATAGCAACATAGCTATTATGGCACTCACAATACCAGTCCATCCTAAACCTACATAATATGTATTTGCCTGATTTCCTGTGGCAAATCCACCTCCAGCATGTGCTGAGAATAATACGGCGCCTACTGAAAATATCGCCATTTTTCCAACTTTTTGTGCTTTCATACTTTTCCTCCTATAGTGTGCACAACAAGCTAACAAAAAAACCAATCGTTTCTTGCTGCCTGTTTAGACAGAAGAGACGAAAGGTTAGAATTACAATACTTCCGCGGTACCACTCTTCTTCATTCATTTAAGAATGCACTCATTTCAGATGCTATCACATCCTGCTTCATTAACGTTAAGCATACGTTCAAGTCTTATCAACCTGACCACTCCATGGTAAGTTCAAAGTTCTATCCTTCATGTCTTGCACCAACCGACAACTCTCTAACAAAGATTTTCCTTTTACTACTCCATTTCCTTGTGTTTTGTGCGTTTATAATAACACTACATTTTCATTTGTGCAAGCATTTTCTTTCATTTATTTTCAGTAAACAATAATTCTACTTTTTACATTCATCAAAAAAAAGGTACACATTACACATGTATACCCTCAATTTCTAATAATATTTCTTTCCTTTCGATTCCACCTGCATATCCAGTTAAACTACTATTGGATCCAATTACTCTATGACAAGGAATCAAAATCGATATTTTATTATGTCCTACAGCACTTCCCACTGCTTGTGCTGACATCGTTGGTGAGATCATTCTTGCGATGTCTTTATAGGTCATAGTTTTGCCATAAGGTATTTTAAGAAGAATGTGCCAAACTTTCTTTTGAAATTCTGTTCCAATCAAATGCATCTTAGGCAAAAATTCTGGCTCTTTGCCGCTAAAATAAAAGTCTAACCACTCTTTTGTTTCTTTTAATACAATCGTTTCTTTTTCAATGGGTTCTTTTAATCCGTTCGCATAATACTTTTGATTTTCAAACCAAACGCCAATCAATCCAATTTCATCAGCCGCCAATAACATTTTCCCCAATGGTGAATCATAATATTGTATATACATAATCATCCTCTTTATATAGAAAAAAAAGCCATCCGAAGATGACTTACTTTTTAAAATTGGTGGAGCGTATCGGGATCGAACCGATGACCCCCTGCGTGCAAGGCAGGTGCTCTCCCAGCTGAGCTAACACCCCATATATTCAGCAAATGGTGGGCCTGAATGGACTTGAACCAACGACCTCACCCTTATCAGGGGTGCGCTCTAACCACCTGAGCTACAGGCCCATTCGCTGAATGCCTACTTAATATACCATGTGTTTTTGTATTATGCAAGCCTTTTTTTGATTTTTTTTAAATATTATAATTAATTTAGTTTTAAACATAAATACTGTCAATTTAATGATTATAATTATGTAAAACGGAGGTATCTTATGAGTCAAATAAAATGTCCTAATTGTGGAACTGTATTCCAAGTGGATGAGAGTCAATATCATGAAATCTTACAACAAGTTCGTAATGAAGAATTTGAAAAAGAATTAAACGAAAGACAAAAAAACTCAAATCAAATCATTCAATCGAAATTAGAAAAGGAATATGAGTCTAAATTAAATCAAAAAGCTTTAGAAATTAAAGAGCTTCAGGCAAATAAAGAACAAGAAATCATTTCTTTAAAAGAACAATTAAAGTCTACTGAACAAATTATCAAAAGTGAAACCGAAAAAGCTTATCAAGAACAATTGAACAAGAAAGAACTTGAAATCAAGCAGCTACAATCGGATTTTAATCAGAAACAAAACGATAAAGAACAAGAGCTCATTTCATTAAAGGAAAAGCTAGAAGCGAGTACGCAGTTAACGAAAACTGAAACACAAAAAGAATATCAGGAGCAGTTAAACCAAAAAGATTTAGAGATATCTAAACTGAACGCCAAATTAGAACAGATTCTTTCACAGAATAAGATCAATGAATCTAAGACTGAACAAGAATACAAATTGCAGTTGCAGGCAAAGGAAAATGAGATTCAAGCTTTAAAGAATGATATTTCAAATAACGAAAAAGTATTAAAGGCAAATCTAGAAAATGCATATCAATCAAGGTTAAATGAAAAGAATCTTGAAATCCAATCTTTAAAACAAGACATGGATAAGGCTAAGGTTGAAAATGAATTAAATGTAAAGAGTATTAAGCAGGACCTTCAAAATCAAATCGAGCAGGATAAAATGAAATATCAGCTTCAAGAAAAGAGTTTACAGGAAAAATATGATACTTTACTACAAACTAAAGATGAGCAGATTGCCTACTATAAAGATTTCAAATTAAAACAATCTACTAAAATGATTGGTGAATCTTTAGAACAGCATTGTGAAATTGAATTCAATAAGCTTCGTGCGACTGGTTTTCAAAATGCATACTTTGAAAAAGATAATGATGCTCGCACAGGATCAAAGGGTGACTATATCTATCGTGAGTTAGATGAGAATGGTGTAGAAATCATTTCTATTATGTTTGAAATGAAAAACGAAAATGATAAAACAGCTACAAAACATAAGAATGAAGATTTCTTAAAAGAATTAGATAAGGACCGTAATGAAAAACAATGCGAATATGCTGTTCTTGTTTCTATGTTAGAGCCAGATAACGATTTATATAATACGGGTATTGTTGATAAATCGCATCGCTATCCAAAAATGTACGTAATTCGTCCACAGTTCTTTATCCCAATGATCACCATTTTAAGAAATGCTGCATTTAATTCTATGCAATATAAAAATGAATTACAGTTGATGCGTAATCAAAATATTGATATTGCACACTTTGAAGAGAATATGAATGATTTCAAAGAAAAATTCTCTAGAAATTATAGGATTGCATCGGATAAATTCGCAAAAGCTATCGATGAAATCGATAAAACTATTTTGCATCTTCAAAAGACAAAGGAAGCGTTATTATCAAGTGAGCGACAATTACAGCTAGCTAACAACAAGGCAGAGGATCTTACAATTAAGCGTTTAACACGAAATAATCCTACAATGAAACAAAAATTTGACGAATTAAAAAAAGACAACAAATAAAGGACATTTCCAAATAGGAGATGTCCTCTTTTTTAAAACATATTGATAAATAATGAAATGATGATCCAAAGAATTGTAAATATTAAACCTGAATTATTCATGAAAAGATAATAAAAGAAGATTAGCCTTGTTGGTGGATCCAAATTGGCTAATCTTTTTCA
>NZ_CAKVMR010000031.1 GCF_934772795.1 uncultured Holdemanella sp. | reverse complement strand
ATATTTTTCCTGAGTAGTCAAGAAACAAGCTAAATAGACCGCAATTAAGCTATGTAAAAGAAATTTTACATGCTTTTTTTATTTTTTTTGATGAATATGGTATAATTTCGGATGTAAATTTCTGTAAGAAATATGAAAGAGAGAATGAAAGATTATGGAATTATTGAAATTGTTAGGCATTATAATTGTCGTAATCGGATTTGTATTAAAATTGGATTCGATTTTGATCATTATGATTGCCGCTATTGTGACTGCACTTGTTGCAGGTATGGATCCAGTTACTTTCTTGGAAACACTTGGATCAAGTTTTGTCGCTAACCGCAGTATGTGCGTGTTTGTGATGGTTATGGTAGTTACGGGAACACTAGAAAGAAATGGTTTAAAACAGGCGGCTGCCAATCTAATGAAGAAATTCAAAAATGCATCTGCAGGTGTTGTTTTGGCAATTTATGGCGTATTCCGCTTGGTATTTGCGGCATTTAATGTAAGTTTTGGTGGTGTTGCAGGATTTGTTCGTCCTATTGTATTACCTATGGCTACAGCTGCAGCTAAGAAAAATGGGAAAAAAATCAGTGAAAAGTATGAAGAAAACTTAAAAGGAATGGCAAGTGGTATGGAAAATATCGCATGGTTCTTTGGACAAGTTTTATTTGTAGGAACAAGTGGAATGATTTTAGTACAATCGACTCTAGCTGGCTTAGGATATGATGTTGAATTAGTCGATTTAATGAAAGTACAGATTCCAGTGGCAATTATTGCGGTGGCAGTCGCAATTGTGTATTACTATATTAAAGATAAACAATTGTCTAGAAGGGAGACTAAATAATGAATCCAATTCAATTCTATACAAGTGTGGATGTTACACTTTCAGAAAAACTATTAGAAATCATGTATTGTCTTATTGGATTGATTTCTATTTATGTTGCCTTTAAAAATCTAAAAGATAAAGAAAATAAAAATAATGTTGGTTCTTTTATTTTCTGGTTTGATTTAGGACTTATGTTTGTATTAGGTAAATGGTTACCAGCATTGGCTGATGGTATTTTATTGATCATCTTGGTATTGCCTCCAATTTTAAAGAAAGTTTCACCTGGTAATGAGCCAGAACCTACTTTTGAAGAGATGGAACAAAACAACAAGAAGATCGGTTCAAAGGTGTTTGTTCCAGCTATATGTATTGGTTTATTTGCGTTGTTAGCTGCATTCTTTACTAAGATTTCACCATTAGTTGGTATGACTGTGGGTGTATTTGTAGCCATGATTATTTTGCGTATCTATTCAAAAGCAAATACGCCTAGTGTTTTCTTGAAAGATTGTCGAAGAATGATGGATGTGGTTGGACCATTAAGTATGCTACCAATGTTGCTTGCTGCTTTAGGTGCCGTATTTACGGCTGCAGGTGTAGGTGATGTTATTTCTAGTTTAGTATCGAATATTATTCCTGCAGGCAACATTACAATTGGAATTATTGTTTATGCGATTGGCATGGCTGTATTTACTATGATCATGGGAAATGCTTTTGCGGCAATTACCGTAATGACAGTTGGTATTGGTGCACCTTTTGTGCTTAAATATGGAGCAGATCCAGTAGTGATTGGATCTTTAGCTTTAACTTGTGGATATTGTGGTACACTATGTACGCCAATGGCTGCAAACTTTAATATGGTTCCTGTCGCAATCTTAGAAATGAAAGATAAAAATGGTGTCATTAAAAAACAAGTACTTGTTGCCGTAATTATGTTAGTTGTGCAAATTGTCATGATGATCATGATGTCATAGGAGAAAAATGTTATGAAAAAAGTATTGATTACAGGTTTTGATCCTTTTGGAGGAGAAAAAATCAATCCGGCTTATGAAGCTGTTAAATTATTGCCGGATGAAATTAGTGGTGCAAAAATTATTAAGAAAGAAATTCCTACAGTATTTCAAAAGGGTCCAGATGCAGTTTATGAAGCAATTCAAGAGAATCAACCAGATTACGTATTATGTATTGGCCAAGCTGGTGGAAGAAGTCAAGTCACACCTGAATGGGTGGGTATTAACTTTCGAAATGCTAGAATTGCCGATAATGAAGGCAATCAGCCTTTGCAGACAAGTGTTGTAGAAAATGGGCCAGAAGCTTATTTTACAATGCTTCCTGTATTTAGAATGGTTGAAAAGATGAAAGAGAATGGAATTCCTGCAAGTGTGAGCTATACAGCAGGTACATATGTTTGTAACGATGTGATGTATTCTGTATTGCATTATTGTCATACAGAATTTAAAGGTGTAAAGGGTGGCTTTATGCATGTGCCTTTTGCGACTGAACAAACAGTGAATCAGCCAGCTGGAACGCCTGGAATGAATTTAAAAGATATTGCCAAAGCCATTGAGTTGTCTGTAGAAGCTATGTTAGAGAGTGATACAGATATTAAAGTGGTTTCTGGAGAAACACATTAAGGAAAGCTTCGGCTTTTCTTTTTTTCTTGGGTAAAAAAAGGGGTGAGTCTATTATTGTGACTCACCAAAGAAATAGGAATATATGAAATAAACAGTATAAGTTATTTAGGAAAGGGTTATATGTATTGGGTTGATACCTGTTTATTTCTGCTTATAGAATAGTCTTTAAAACTTAAAAGAAGCTTAAAGAAACAATGAAAATATTTACAGTTTTATGAAAATTTGCGAATTCTTTCTTGACACTCTATATATGACGAGTATAATAAGCACTATAAAGTGAATCGAGTAAAGATAGAGGCAGCATTGCATCAGAGTAAAACATGGAGTTGGCAGACTGTGAAGTGTTTGAAAGGTAACCAATGCCGAAAGAAATGAAATGGCAATTTTGTTTCTTGGGGTTATAAGGAATACTTATAACACTCCTTCGTCAGGAAGAGGCGTTATCTTATAGTTAATGAGATTGTTTTTTAGCTATGTGGTATGCCCGCATAGCTTTTTTCTATTCTTTGCCGATTAGAGAAGGAGAAAAGAAATATGAACTTTAAAAAATTAATGGCATCTGCCATGGTATGTGCTTTTGCACTAACAGGATGTGGATCAAACACAGCAACAACATCAGAAGATAAGGACACATTTGTCGTAGGAATGGAATGTGCATATGCTCCATTTAACTGGCAAACATCTGAAAAAACAGATACTTCTGTAAAATTGGGTAAAGCTGGTTATGCGGATGGATATGATGTGCAGGTTGCGAAAAAGATTGCGAAAAAATTAGGAAAGAAATTAGTCATTAAGAAAACGGCATGGGATGGATTGATTCCAGCTTTAGAAAATGATGAAATCGATGCGATTATCGCTGGTATGACTAAGGATAAAAAACGTGAAGAAGGAGCTGACTTTACAACTCCATATTATGATTCAAAGGGAATGATCATGATCGTTCGTAAAGATAGTGAAGAAGCTGGATATACAGATATCCAACAATTTTCTGGTAAAAATGTCGTTGGTCAAAAAGCAACAAACTATAATGATGTAATTGATCAAATTAAAGGTGTAAATCATGTAACACCAAAGGCTACTTATCCTGAAATGATTTTGGCTTTAAAACAAAATGAAGTGGATGGAATTACAGCAGAAATGGCAGTTGCGAAAGGTGTAGTAGAAGCTAACCCAGACTTAACAGTCGTTCAATTTGCGGATGGACATGGATTTGATTGTGATACAACAGTTTCAATCGCATTAAAAGAGGGTTCTCGTGATTCTAAATTCTTCAAAAAAGTTCAAAAAGCTTTAGATAGTATTACAGATGAAGAACGTGAAGAAATGATGGAATATGCAGTAGAACATCAACCAACAGAGGATTAATTATGCGTATTGATATTGCGAAAACTTGGAACATATTTGTTCATAACATACCTCTTTTCCAATATGGAATTGAGATGACCTTGTTGTTCGCATTCGTTGGTACGTTTGCAGGATTTGTCGTCGGCTTATTAGTCGGCGGCATTCGTGCGATTGAGGTCAACGAATATGATTCAACAGCTATTAAATGTTTAAAGAACATTGGAAGAATTATTACAGGATTGTACATTTGGATCTTTAGAGGTACACCAATGATGGTTCAAGCCATGTTTATCTATTATGCAGGAAAACCTGTGATTGGATGGAATCCTATTACAGCAGGTTTAATTATTATTTCAATTAATACGGGTGCTTATATGGCTGAAATTATTCGTTCTGGAATTCAGTCTGTGGATAAAGGTCAAAATGAAGCCGCTATGTCTTTGGGTATGACAACGATGCAGACTTTAATGTATGTTGTATTTCCACAAGCCATTAAAAATTCATTTCCTTCAATTGGAAACCAATTGATTGTAAATATTAAGGATAGTTCAATGTTGAATGTTATTACGGTAACGGAACTATATTTCCAGACAACATCCGTTGCAGGAAGTAACTATCGCGTTATGGAAACATTCTTGGTTTCAGCTATTTTGTATTTAATTTTAACAACACTCGCTTCTTTCTTATTGAATTATCTTGAGAAAAGAATGGATAGCGAAAGCAGCATGAAAGATTTCTGTAGTTAGGAGGAGAGATTATGGAAACAATTATTCAAATTCAACATCTCCAGAAACATTTTGGAAATCTTAAAGTATTGAACGATGTAGATTTCGATATTCATAAAGGAGAAGTGGTTACTATTATTGGATCGAGTGGATCTGGTAAAAGTACAATGTTAAGATGTGTAAACTTATTAGAAAGAATGGATGGAGGCCATGTTTTATATCACGGTAAAGACATTCTAAGTGGTCAAATGGATGTGAATGAATATCGTTCTAAGGTTGGAATGGTGTTTCAAAGTTTTAACTTATTCAACAATTTGACTGTATTAGAAAATTGTATGTTAGGTCAGATTCGTGTCTTAAAGAAATCTAAAGAAGAGGCAAAAGCTACAGCCTTGAAATTTTTAGATGAAGTTGGGATGAAAGAGTTTGCGAATAAGCCTAGCACTAAACTTTCTGGTGGACAAAAACAGCGTGTAGCGATTGCGCGTGCCTTATGCATGGATCCAGAAGTATTATTGTTTGATGAGCCAACTAGTGCACTAGACCCAGAAATGGTTGGTGATGTTTTGGATGTTATGAAAAAGCTAGCCAATGAAGGTTTGACAATGGTTATTGTGACACATGAAATGCAGTTTGCCAGAGAAGTCAGTGACCGTGTTATTTTCATGGATAAAGGGGTCATTGCAGAACAAGGTACGCCTGAACAATTGTTCGAGCATCCTCAACAAGAAAGAACACAACAATTTTTATCTCGTTATCAAAGCCGTTAAGCGGCTTTTTCTTTTTGTGAAAAATTTCATTTGTTGAGACGAGTTCGTTGAAAAAAGGGCTAGTTAGTGTTATATTATTATCGATTAATGGAGGAAAAATACAATGAAAAAAAGACCAGTAATTTTGGTTGTTATGGACGGTATTGGTATTCGTGAAGACAAGAAGAACAATGCGGTTGCATTAGCCAACAAACCAACACTTGATAAATTGTGGGCAGAATGTCCACATACACAACTTCGTGCTCATGGACTAGCAGTAGGACTTCCTACAGATTCAGATATGGGTAACTCAGAAGTTGGACACAACGCATTAGGTTGTGGACAAATTTACTCTCAGGGAGCTAAATTAGTTAACGAAAATATTGAGTCTGGAGAAATCTTCAATTCTAAAACTTGGAAAGATTTAGCAGAAAATGCAAAAGACAGCAAAATGCATTTCATCGGTCTTTTAAGTGATGGAAACGTACACTCTAATATTTCTCACTTAAAGGCTTTGATCAAAGAAGCTAAAAATGAAGGTATTAAAGAAGTTCGTGTTCATGCATTACTTGATGGACGTGATGTTCCTGCAACTTCAGCTTTAGAATATGTAAATGATATCGAATCATTTATGGCAGAATTAAATGATGACAACTTCCACGCATGCATCGCTAGTGGTGGTGGACGTATGCAAATCACAATGGACCGTTATGAAGCTGACTGGTCTATGGTTGAACGTGGATGGAAAATTCACGTAATGGGTGAAGGAAGACAATTTGCTTCAACTACAGAAGCTATCGAAACATATCGTAAAGAATTAAATGTTGTTGACCAAGATCTTCCAGGATTTGTTATCGCAAAAGATGGTACTCCAGTAGGAACTATCGATGATGGTGATAGCGTAGTATTATTCAACTTCCGTGGTGACCGTGCTCAAGAAATCTCTTTAGCATTTGATGGAGATGCTTCATTTGACAAATTTGATCGTGTTAAAGTTCCAAATGTTAAATTTGCAGGTATGTTACAATATGATGCAGACTTACAAATTCCAAAGAACTATTTGACTGAACCACCAAAAATTAAATACACATTAACTGAAGAATTGTGTAAACACGGAATTCGTGAATATGCAATCAGTGAAACTCAAAAGTACGGACACGTTACATATTTCTGGAATGGTAACCGTTCAGAAAAATTTGATGAGTCTTTAGAAACTTATGTTGAAATTCCAAGTGATGTAGTTCCATTTGAACAAAGACCTTGGATGAAGGCTGCTGAAATCACTGATAAATTGTGTGAAGCAATCGAAAGTGGAAACTATGATTTCATTCGTACAAACTATCCAAATGGTGACATGGTAGGACACACTGGAAGTTTACCAGCAACTATCATTGGTGTTGAATCTGTTGACTTAGAACTTGCACGTGTTATTGAATCTGTAAATAAAGTAAATGGTATCTTATTAGTTACTGCAGACCACGGTAATGCGGATGATGAAAGCAAGACTAGCCACACATTAGCACCAGTTCCATTCATCGTATACAATGCGGAATGTGAATTAAAAGAAGGCGAAGATTTAGGTTTATCTAACGTTGCAGCTACAGTTTGTGATTTCTTAGGATTAGAACCAAACGAACACTGGAACCCATCTTTAAAAAAATAATTTAGATTGTAAGGAGTAATGTTAAAAAAACTTTACTCCTTTTTTACTTGCTTTCATGATAAAATGACAAAAAAGAGGGTTGATTTTATGGAACGAGTTTTAATTGTTGAAGACGATGAAAATATTCGTCAATTACTAAAATTAACATTAGCTAGTTTTAATTATGAACTAGTTGATTTTGAAAATGGAAAAGATGCATATGATTATCTACAAAACAATAAAGTAGATCTAGCCATATTAGATTTGATGTTACCAGGCATGAATGGATATGATATATTAAAATTTATTCGTTCAAAGGCAACACTTAAAGATTTACCTGTTATTATCTTAAGTGCAAAAGATAAAGAACTTGATAAAATCATGGGACTTGATTTAGGAGCTGATGATTATTTGACAAAGCCATTTAGTGTATTAGAGCTTGCTGCTCGTATTCGATCACTTCTAAGAAGAAGTAAAAAGGATGAACGAATGATTCAAGTGCATGGATTGTGCATTGATTTAGATAAAAGAACGGTGACAATTCATGAAGAACCTGTAGAATTAACATTCAAAGAATTTGAATTGTTGAAGTATTTAGCTAAAAATGAAGGTAGAGCTGTATCACGAGAAGAATTGATCAATCAAATTTGGGGATATGATTTTATTGGAGAAAGCAGAACATTGGATGTACATATTAACTCGTTGCGTAAGAAAATGGGGAATGAATATGCACACTGGATTCAGTCTGTAAGACAGGTTGGATATCGTTTTGTTGCTGAGGATAACGATGCATAAGAAGATTGTCCATTCATTTTTAATAACTTTTTTGATCACATTTATCTTAGGTTTTGGTTTACTTTATGTAAGCTTATATAAAGCGTCCATATCACAGGATCGACAATATTTAATGAATACAGTTAAATTGGTGAAAAACTTAGAAATCGATGATTTAAATACGACTCGTTTGGGTGATACTTTTAAATCGGAAGATATTCGTATCACAATTATTAAGCGAAACGGAAAAGTTTTATATGATAACTATAAAAATAGAATTCGTGAAAAACATCTGCAGCGTGAAGAAGTAAAACAAGCCATTGCCCAAGGTACAGGCACATGTATTCGTCACTCAGATACTATGCAACGTTCTTATTTATATGTAGCTGACTATGAAGAAGATAATCAAACGATTGTTCGATTGGCTATGCCTTTTGATGGATTGAGTCAATCTATCTCAATATTATTAGCTCCATTTTTATTTAGTATTGCCGTATCTTTTATGGTGGTATTTATTTTATCTAAAAAGATGGCCAATGAAATTGTAGAACCGTTTCAAGATATCACAAATACAATTAATTCAACAGATATTTCAAAAGAAGTGCTATCGTTTCATAAATATAATTATCCCGAACTTTATGGAATCACAGATGCATTGACGAATATGTCCGAAGAAAATAAAAAGTATTTGGAAAGACTGGAAAAAGAAAAAAAGGTTCGTCAGGAATTTTTCAGTAATGCGAGTCATGAATTAAAAACACCATTGACTTCCATTCGTGGATATACTGAGTTGATTCGTTCACATACGATTCAAGATAGTAATCAAATTGATACGTGTTTGGATTGTGTCTTAAAAGAAAGTGATCATATGACACAGTTGATCAATGATATTTTAACGATTTCTAAATTAGAAACTGAAGAGATGCAAGTCACTTATTCGCATATCCAAGTAAAAAAATTGTTGGATTCAGTTGTGGAGACTTTAAAGCCACAAATTGAGGCTATGCATTTAAATGTTTATGTGAATGCGACAGAGTTTACAGTTTTTGCGAGCCTAGATCATATTAAAGGTATTTTCTATAATATAATTTCGAATGCGATCAAGTACAATAAACAAAATGGACGAATTGATGTTGTTCTAAAGAGAAATCAAAAGAATATGTACTTTAGCGTGGAAGATACAGGTGTAGGAATTGCCCAAGAAGATCAGAGTCGAATCTTTCAAAGATTCTATCGTGTGGATAAACAACGTTCAAAAACTATTCCAGGTACAGGTTTAGGTTTGTCGATTGTAAAACATGTTGTCTATTATTATCAAGGCAAAATTCATTTAACTTCAAAAGAAGATGTGGGAACTAAAATCACAGTTGAATTGCCTATTATTGTAAAAGAGATCCCAGAGAGTTAGTCTCTGGGATTTTGTGCATATTCTTGTTTTGATTGTAAAACATGGATTGCGAATACAAATAGGATAACCAATCGAATGATATCTATGACCACAAAGAAGATAAATACACGAAGTGAATATTCCTGTGATTTATAGTAGTTCATAAAGGTTGGTAAATAAACTAGAATACGAATGATTTCTCCTACCATACAACATGCGATGATTTTCTTTGTCGCCTTTTGATTGTAGTACATATAGAATAATGGAATGGTCCAAATAAAGGCTGTAAAAATACACAACATAAAGATATCTTTTGTCGCAAATACTTTTTGCATATCCAAACTTTCGAATAGATTTGAAAAGATTTGGATTAGAATCGGGAATAAAATTAATTCACCATAAATAATGATGCCTAAACGAACAGAAAGTTGAGGCAAAGTCATAGGGGCTTTTTCTACTACATATTCATCTTCTTCATCTTGTTCCGTTTGTTCGAATTTATTTTCGTATCTATCTTTGATTCTTTCATAATCTACATTCTTTGTTTGTTTAGCTACCCAATCATCGTCTTCATCGTCCAATTCGATTGTGTGATCAAAATAAATCTTACACCAACGATTATTTCTTAAGTAGCCACCAATCTGGCAAAGCACAATGGTTTTTAATAGCATACAAGCAACAAGTACAAAGAATGGTAATATGGTTGTAAGGTTTGACAACAATAGTTTGATTGGAAAATATATAATCAAAAAACTAATCGCAATATCTATCCAATATAGAATGCGGGACCATTTTTTACCAGTTGAAAGAAGAATAAAGGTGATGCCATATAAAAGAATCTGTCCGGTTCCTAATTTGATCAACATAGAGCGAAAAGCTGTATCATCTACTTTCAAGAATTCCATGCTTGAGAAAAGGTATGCCATGGCTAAAAAATAAACGCAAAGTACAAAAAAATAAAGAATAAGATGTATAGTGATTTTATGTTTTGATTTTTGGTATAGGATTAGGTTTTCTTCTTGTTTAGAATACATATATGACCTACTTTCTATCGGAAATGATTGATTCATTTCTCTTAATACATTCTATCATAGAACGTGGAAACTAATAAAATACATTGTCAATATTTTAACAATGGATTAATATATCAAAGGAGGGATAACGAACATGGAATTAAAAACAATTCGAATTCAACGTGTGGTTGAACAACAAAATTTAGCTTCTGTTATGAAGAGTGGATCATTGGATGTTTTAGCTACACCACAAATGATTGCGTGGATGGAAGAGGCTGCATGTCTATGCCTAGAATTAGAAGAAGGCAAGACAAGTGTTGGCATCAGTATGAATGTGTCTCATGATATGGCAAGTCCATTAGGAGCAACAATCACAATTGAAGCTAAGATGGTCAATGTGGAAGGTCGCAAAATTGATTATGAAGTACAAGCATTCCAAGATGGTAAATCAATTGGAAAAGGTGTACACAGTCGTTTTGTGGTTGATGCACAAAAATTCATCGATAAAACATACAAGAAATAAGAAAAGAAACCCATGTTTGAAGCATGGGTTTTAAAATCCTTTTTTGATTTTATCTATATCCTTCTTATCGCCACTAGCTAGCCAAACCATATAATCCGGATAATTTGTGTCCTTAAGTGCTTTTATTTCTTGTTTTACATCCTCTGCATCCATATTATATCCCTGAATCCATGTTCGGTATTTAGCAGGATATTTGATACTTTTTAATTGTTCGTTACTGATTTTAGTGAATGCATATAAGGTGTCGTATGGATTTTCAACAGGATCCTCAATGCCAAAGCTTCCACTTGAAAAGTGATCTAAATAAGGCATAGGACAAATAACATCTACTACATTGGCAATGGCTGGAAGAAATTGTCCAATATCTTGATCATCGCAAGCTACAATAGGCCATGCGAACATATCGGCAGCAACATAAACGTGTTTTGGGGATAATTCTTCTTTAGCATATTCAAGAAATCCTTGGATGGCGGCTACTTTACTTTCTTTGTATGTATTGTGAAAGTTTAATTTTGAATTTGCGCTTGCCGTTCCATCAGGAAAGCGAACATAATCAAATTGAATTTCATTAAAGCCTAGATCCGCACATTCTTTGGCTAGCTCTACATTATACATCCATGCTTTTCTAGAATAAGCACTTGGCCAGTATTGATCGTTGTACATTACTAAATTGCCATTATGATCTGTTAGTGATTCATTCGGGTTTTCCATCGCAAAAACAGCGTCTTTAAAAGTAACAATACGACTTACGCAATAGAATCCTTTCTTTTTGTATTCTTTAATGATTTTTGTTAAGTCTTTTTTTGAAATCATCGCATTATTTATCGCAAGACTAGGATCGGATAAATAATCCTTACATACATCACTTGCATATAAGATAGAACCTTCATCATTCTTAGTTTCGACAATGATCGTATTGATATCCTTTAACTTTTCAATGTATTTTTGATTGTTGATGAAATTGTCCATTGAAACATGGATAGCCTTTACATGTTTAGGCATAGGATTCTCATTATAGGTTTCTTTCTTGATTGGTTTGTAGTCAATTTGCGATGTATAGGCATCTTTAGAATATCCATCTTTGTAGTAGTCATCCCAATATGTGGAATAAGATATGGCTTGATCATACTTTTTTAATGCTAATTTTCTTGATGATTCCACATATGTACCACTTAAGTAATAGGTTTTGTTCTTCTTTTTGACTTTGTACCAACGAATTTGGCCAGTGTTTTCATCCCAGTCTTTCTTATCAATGGATTCAACTTTTACACTTTCACCTTTCTTGACAACCACTTTACTTAGTTTGCCGCCTTTTTCTTCTCTTAAGTTTACTAATCTTCGACAATATACATAATCAGTATGAATCGCTTCATTAAAACTATTTGAAAGATTTGAATTCTTAACTTTTAGTTTATCATGATTGTAAATGATAATACTTGAATGCTCTTGTTTTTGATGAACTTTTACTTTTGTACCTTTAGGAATTTTGATTTTTTCGATTACGGCTTCACCATTTTTTAAGTGTGTTTTTTCTACTGTTAAAAAATTTCCAGCACACGTAATGTATCGGTTTGGATGGAGTGTGTAGGCTGCTACAATTAGAAAAAATAAAAGTGCCACGATTAGAGTGGAGAGGACGAATATCTGTTTGTTAACAAAAACATACTTTTTCATATAATCACCACTAGAATCGTAGCACAATTCATTTTATTGTCAATTTTGAAGCGTTTTCTGGGACTTTCTTAATCGAATTACACCAATATTTAATAGAATTAGGGATAAAGCACCGCAAGTATCAATGCATATGTCTGTAATCTGTGGGCTTCTTCCTGAGACAAAAGACTGATGCCATTCATCACTACAAGCATATAGAATACATGTAATCAAAGCATATAGTGCGTAGTGTTTTACACCATAATTCTTATACATGTAGAATGCGTTGAATCCTAGCAGAGCATAAATTGTAAAATGTGCGAGTTTACGAACAACATGCATAGAAAATGGTAAAAATTGTAAAAACCAGGCACTTGTTTGGGTGGATTGGTCTGCGTTTTGACTGGAAAAGTAAAATATCAGTAACATGTTACAAATTGTAAGAATGGTAAATATGTGTTTTTTCAATTCGATAACTCCTTTTGTTGAATAAATAAAGCGTAGTCCGCTTTTTTGTAGTCGAGGTCTTTAAAGTAGTGGCGAACATAAACAAAATGATAATCGAAAGCGTTGGACATGTCAAAATCATCTAAAACAATATAACTTGTCACATTGTTTTCATTAATAAATTCTTGAATAGCTTTTGTGCGTGGATTAATTAAAGTGGTAACGGATTTAACATATTTTCCTAAATCAAAGATGTCAAACATGGTCTGAAGTTGTTCTAAAGAATATACAATTCTCCATGAACTTGTGATGATGATTTGAGCGTCATATTTTTCAATGAGTTGCTTCAAAAGTTGGATACTTTCTTTTGAAAAACAATAATACACTTGATTGACTAAATATGCGTTTAGTGTGGCAATTTTTGGGTGGTTTAATTTTTTGGCCAAAACATCTGGTAAATTGTAATCGAGACAATAGGAATTCTTTTTACGACTCGGATTGATTACTCCATCGATATCTAAAAATATACATGGTTTCATATGTGTTCCTCCTGTTTATATGATAGTCAAAATTGTACTCAAGTTCAAATGTTGGTATAATTTATAAAAAGGATGTGTGTGATTATGGAAAATAAAATTGTTCTTGTGACAGGTATGTCAGGGGCTGGAAAATCAAGTGCAATGAATGCTCTAGAAGATCTAGGCTATTATTGTATGGATAATTTTCCTAAGGAATTGTTGGATAATTTAGAAGAGTTATTAAGAAAGGATGAGTCTCACTATAAAAATGTGGCACTTAGTGTGAGCGCTATTGATTACCAGGCCTTTGTGAGCTACTTTGAAAATATCAACCGCGATCTTCAAATCTTATTTCTAGATTGCAGCGACGAAGAATTGTTGTTGCGTTATCGCTTTACAAGAAGACAACACCCTATGATTGTGAATCATTTGGCTACAACATTAGAAGATGCGATTGAAGTAGAACGTGATTTTTTGGATCATCTACAAGAAAATTCACAGAATACAATTCATATTGATACGACAAAATTAAGTACTTCTGCTTTGGCAAGTCGTGTTTTACATCGGTTTAAAAGTGCACAAAGAAGCGTGTTTACAGTTACGTTCCAATCTTTTGGCTTTAAACATGGCGTACCATTAGATGCGGATATGGTGATTGATGTTCGTTTCTTGCCAAACCCATTTTATGATCCATTGCTTCGAGAGAAAACAGGAAATCAAAAAGAAGTATATGACTATGTAATGGATAAACCAGAAACACAAGAGTTTATTGTGAAATTAAAGGATTATTGTGATTTTGTGTTCTCACAATATGAGAAACAGAACAAGTCCCATATGATTGTTGCGATTGGATGTACAGGTGGTCAGCATCGCTCGGTTTCGATTTGTAACTGGTTGTATGATGAATATAAAGATACATATCGTTGTTTTAAATCGCATCGTGATATTGGAGTTGATGAAGAATGAAAAAAATAGTCGTAATTGGTGGGGGTACAGGTCTTTCAAGCATGTTAAAGGGCATGAAACGATTGGAAGATGTTGATTTAACGGCCATTGTTACAGTAGCCGATGATGGTGGCAGTACGGGAAGAATTCGTGATATATACAATATTCCTGCAGTTGGAGATATTCGACATGTTTTATGTGCCATGGCCGATGAAGAAGATGAAGGCTTTTTCTCTGATTTGTTGAATTATCGTTTTGAAGGAAGCGAAGATGTGGGTGGTCATAATCTAGGAAACTTGATTTTCTTGGCAATGATCAATACTACAGGCTCATTTATGGGAGCTATTGAATCAATTTCGAGAGTATTAAATGTGAAGGGGAATATTCTTCCAAGTACATTGGATGTTGTTACATTATATGCCATGATGAAAGATGGAACATTGGTTCGTGGAGAAAAAAATATTCCAACAGTATGTAACAGTATCGATCATGTTTTTTATCAGAATTATGTGCATGCATATAAACCGGCTATTGAAGCTATTAAAAATGCTGATTTGATTATTTATGGTATTGGATCTTTATATACTTCAATTATGCCCAATCTAATTATTTCGGATATCTCAAAAGCCATTGAAAAGAACCCTTGTAAGAAAATCTATTTTTGTAATGCCATGTCTCAGCCTGGAGAAACGGATGGATATACGGTTCAGGATCATATTAACGCGATTGAAAAGCATTCGTTTAAACATCCAGTAGATCTAGTTGTGGTTAACCAGTCCAAATTACCTCAGGAAGTTTTAGATATGTATGCTTCACAAAATAGTTATCCAATTTGTATTGGAAATGAAGCAACAGACTATGCTATTATACAAAGAGATTTGTTGGCGTTGGATGCCAAAGGGCGTATTCGTCATAATCCAATGGCTGTCAAAGAAGTGGTAGAAGAATTGATCAAGGGGGTATAGACTTGTCCTTTACATCTGAAATTAAAAAAGAAATTTGTAAAGAAGAAATCGATGCTCAAATGATGAAGGCACAATTATGTGCCCTTTTTCAAATGCGAGCAAGTTTACATATGAACTGGCAAGGTATGTATTTGTCGTTTCAAACTGAAAATGCAACCATTGCCAAACATGTCTTTCAAATTATGAAAACGTTATATGATGTGGATCCTCGTCTTTCTGTGTTGAAAAAAATGCAGTTAAAGAAAAATAACATATATCGTATTCAAGTGTTTGATAAGGCTCAAGAAATATTGGAAGATCTTCAGATTTTAACAGATACAGGTTTGCGTTATACACCAAGCGTAAAAATGGTTCGATCTGAAAAGATGGCTAGAGCTTATCTGCAAGGGTGTTTTTTGGCTAGTGGCAGTATCAACTCACCAAAATCGAGCAATTATCATCTAGAAATGTCAAGTCAGGAAAAAGATTTGGCGTTCAGCGTTCAAAAATTAATGCAGCGTTTTTATTTGCCGGCAAAAGTCATCGAAAGAAAAAGTGTTTATGTAGTATATATAAAAGCGGGAGATAAAATTGCTGACTTCTTGCGTTTATGTAATGCTTCGAATGCGTTGTTTGAATTTGAAGATTCTAGAATTCAAAGAGATTTCTATAATCAGATCACGCGCCTTGATAATTGTGAGGTTGCTAATGAAGTAAAGAGTTTAAAGGCGGCAAAATCGCAGTTAGAGGCTATTGAGTTTTTAGAGAGTCATGCTAAAAATATTGTAATTCCAGAAAAAATTATGCATGCGATGCAAATTCGCAAAATGTATCCAGAGGCCAATCTAAATGAGTTGTGTTTAGAGTGTAAAAATGAATTTGGTGAAGATATTTCAAAGTCTGGAATGAAGCATCGCTTAGCGAAAGTGAAGCAGATGGCTTCAGAATTAAAGGAGGAATTCGATGCTTAAAAAAATAGGAATTATAGGTTTATCATTCTTATTGTGTGCATGTTCCTTGGGGGTTCAATTAAAAAAATCGATGTTCACGATTGAACTTGGAAAAGATATTTATGCCAATCCAACTTTATATTTAAAAAATGCGACTTTTTCATCTCACTTAAAAGTTGTTTCAAAAAGTGTTGGTGTAGATAAGAAAAATAATCGCTTTATGACATCTGGAATGGATTATTTGGTTGTTGGGGAATATGACTTTGCGATTGTGGACGGAAGTAAAGAGTATCCTTTCGTAATAAAAGTTAAAGATACAACGGCTCCAGTTTGTGCAAGTGAAGTGAGTCAAATCACAATTGGGGTTGGACAGAATATTGATTGGAATTCCTACTTTCATGCGACAGATTTATCGGGAGTTACTTTTGAAGCGAATGTAGATACGTCTACTGCATCAACGCAGGATGTGCAAGTAAAAATCAGTGATCGTTTTGGAAATTCTGTTACGAAAAATGTAAGTGTGGTCGTTCAATAATGAAAAAGGCAGATAAAATTCTGATAGTATGCATTATGATCATAGCGGTAGTACTATGTGTTCCTTTGTTTTTTAGTAAAAATGAAAATGCTTATGCGAGTGTATATGTTAAGGAAAAACAAGTGTTGCGAATTGATTTATCAAAAGATAAAACGTATGTCGTAAATGGAAAGCTTGGAAAAGTGCATATTGAGGTTAAACAGAAAAAAGTGCGTGTTACACAAGAAAAGAGTCCACATCATTATTGTTCGAAACAAGGCTATGTTTCGGATGCCAATGTACCCATTGTATGTTTGCCCAATGAGACAGTGGTAAAAATTGAAAAAGAAGCCAGTCAGGATACGGTGATACAATGAGGGTCAAGAAAAGTGTCATTTTAGCTTTCTTGGTTGCGGCCGGTATATTGTTGCAGCTTTTAGAAAGCTTTGTAGGTATATTTATGATTGTTCCTGGATATAAGATTGGCTTGGCAAATATTGCTGGCTTATTTGCCCTTTATATGTATGATGAAAAATCATTGGCTTATGTATCGTTGCTTCGTATCTTTTTATCGAGCTTGATGCAGGGAATGTTATTTTCTGTTTCGTTTTGGCTTTCATTAAGCGGTGGTATTTTGGCTTGTATTGCGATGATCTTAGCTTATCGAAGTAAAGTGTTTTCGATTTATGGAGTTAGTATACTTGGAGCTAGCTTTCATAATATAGGACAAGTAATCGCAATTACTTGGATTTACCAACAGTATTTTATGCAGTTGTTTTTACCAATTCTTTTGGCATTGTCCATTGTGAGTGGTATATTAATAGCAGTAGTATGTAGAAAGGTCTTAGACCGATTAAGTGGAGGAAATTATGGAAAAATATAGTTACACACCAAAGGGTGTTTGTAGTCGTCAATTCAATTTTGAAATTGAAGATGGAATTATTAAAAGTTTTGAGGCCATTGGTGGATGCAATGGAAATTTAAAAGGAATTGGATGCTTATTGAAGGGTAGAAGTGTAGATGAAGTTATCGATACTTTGACTGGAGTAACATGTGGAAATAAGCCAACATCTTGTCCAGATCAAATCGCATGTGCACTTAAGGCATATCGTGGCTGATCATTTTCTTGGGGCTTTAAAAGAGATTGAGAGGCGTGCTCAAAATAACATTCTTGTATTTTCGGATGTATTAACAGAACGTTTAGAAGTCATTGCACAGAATATGGTTGGAAAACCAATTTCGGATAATGATTATTTAAAGTTATTGGAATTGTATTATCAAAAATTTTCGAAAGACGAAAATAAACAGGCCATGTTGTTTTGTCTTTTAAGAATGCAAGAAGTTGTATTTTATAAAGAACATAAAGACAATCAGAAGGATTTGAATAAAATGGAATTTAATGAGGAATATGATTCCATTACGAAAGCTTTTTTATCGAGAAAAAGAGATTATTATCAGGTTACATTGAATAATATATTTCAACGATTTATCTTATTAGATACACTTGCGTATATTGTGTTCTTACTTGTGTTTGTACTTTTGATTCACATTCCTTTTAGAGTTTCATTTATTTTACTTGTGATCCTGTGGGTTGCTGTATTGTTTTTTGCGAAAAAGAAGGGTGTGCCTTATTTTTATGATTCAAGAATTCAAACACTTCTTCAAGATGTGGATTCAACATTGTTGCAGGTGGATCAAGAGATTTTCTAAAGTTGAGTAATCGACTTTTTTGTTTTTTAAATTTTTTCACAAGTTAACTTGTTAAATATATCACAAATATGATATTATTATTGCGTGGGGTGATAAAAATGCAGAATAGAAATGTGCCCAAAGCAACTTTACAGAGGTATCCAGTATATTTAAAAGCTTTACGTAAACTTCAAAAAAATGGCGTTGAACGAATTATGTCCAAAGAATTATCGAGCTTTGTAGATATTGAACCTACGACAATTCGTCGTGATTTCTCGTTTTTAGGAAATCTTGGAAAACAAGGCTATGGATACGATGTGGATAAGCTGATTGATATATTTAATAGTCAGCTAGGCGTTGATTTTGATGAAAAAATAATTTTAGTCGGAGCTGGTAACTTAGGTCGTGCGTTAATGAATTATAATAAATGGGATTATGTTGTTGGTGAAATCGCATGTGCCTTTGATGTGGATCCAGCTAAGTGTGGAACACAATTTGGTGTTGAAGTGTATCCAATGTCGGAACTAGATACGAAGATTCCTGAAGGATGTCGTATTGCGATTTTAACAATTTCACATGATGTACAAGAAACAGTAGATAAATTAGTACAATGTGGAATTAATGGTATTGTTGATTTTACGCATCAACATTTTTTGGTCCCAAAAGGGGTTGTCATTAAAAGTATTGATGTGGTATCATCTATACAAGAATTGGTATTTATTACAAATTCATTAGAAACAAAGACGCAGAAATAGAAGTCGTCCAAAACGAACATGTAAAGAGAGTCTTGTTAGGTGAAAATAGACGGTGCAAGTTTGGATTGATAACACCTGTGGAGTCGTACTGGAGAAATTAAGTAGACAGTAACGTGTGGAATGCGTTAAATTCCAATTGAGTGCATACATACGTGTGATGAAACAGGATGGTACCGCGGTAATAATCGTTCCTTTTAATTAAGGAACGTTTTTTTTATTTTGAAGGGAGAAACTATGTTAGTAAAAAAATTAAAAGAAACATTTGAACAGTACGATGGACAAAGTATTACTTTGCAAGGATGGGTTCGTACAAATCGTAATTCAAAGGCAGTTGGATTTATTGCGTTGAATGATGGAACAACTTTTTCAAATGTGCAAGTTGTATATGCGGATAGCTTAGAAAACTTTGATGAAGTATCAAAAATTACTACAGGTTCAGCTATGGAAGTAACAGGAAAACTTGTATGTACTCCAGATGCAAAACAGCCATTTGAAATTCAAGCTGAAAGCATTAGTGTTTTAGGACTATGTGATCACGATTATCCTTTACAGAAAAAACGTCACAGTTTTGAATTTATGCGTGAAATTCCTCATGTACGTCCTCGTGCAAATACATACTATGCTATGTTTAGATTAAGAAGTGTATTAAGTATGGCTATTCACACATTCTTCCAAGATCGTGGATTCGTATATGTACATACACCAGAAATCACTGGTAACGATGCAGAAGGTGCTGGTGAATGTTTCACAGTAACAACTCGTGAAGATGCAAAATATGACAAGGATTTCTTTGGAAAACATGCTCAACTTACAGTATCTGGACAATTGCATGTGGAACCATTCGCATTAACATATCGTAATGTTTATACTTTTGGTCCAACTTTCCGTGCAGAAAACTCAAATACAACTCGTCATGCTTCTGAATTCTGGATGATTGAACCAGAACTTGCATTTGCGGATTTAGCTGACAACATGGATTGCATTGAAGAAATGATCAAATATTGCATCAACTATTGTTTAGAACATGCTAAAGAAGAAATGGAATTCTTTGCGTCAATGATCGATAAAGAATGTATTAAACGTGTAACTCATGTTGCGAACTCTCATTTTGAAAGAATGACATATACTAAGGCTATTGAATATTTGGAAAAAGCGAAAGATCAATTTGAAAACCAGGATATTTTCTGGGGTATGGATCTTCAGAGTGAACACGAGCGTTATATTTGCGAAAAAATCGTAAATGGTCCTGTTTTCTTAACGGATTATCCAAAAGATATTAAAGCATTCTATATGCGTGTCAATGACGACAACAAAACAGTTGCAGCATGTGACTTATTAGTTCCTTATGTTGGAGAATTGGTTGGTGGTTCTCAACGTGAAGAGCGTTATGATGTATTAGTAAATCGTATGAAAGAAATTGGAATGGAACAAGAAACATTACAATGGTATTTAGATTTACGTCGCTTTGGAGGATGCAAACACTCAGGATTCGGTTTAGGATTTGATCGTATGTTGATGTATTTAAGTGGTGTTGCGAATATTCGTGATGTTCAACCATATCCACGTACGCCAAGAAACTTAATTTTCTAATGAATTAAACAGGTATCTCGTTGATACCTGTTTTCTTGTGTGATATAAATAAGGGGTATGAAAAAAGTAAGAGTAGTTAATAAGAGAAATTTAAGCACGATGATCGTTGGAGTTGTTACAATCGCTATTGCGGTTGTTTGTGTTTTTTTATATGCATCAAGACCAACAGAAATAGATAAGTTGTCACAATCTTATTTGGATACAGTGGATGTTGAGAAATTGCAGAAAAAGGTGGAGACTAAATTTGATGGATCCTATCGACTAAGTGATTATTTAGTTTATGGGGAAACGTTGTCTTTGTATAAAGATAAGTATGGTACAAAGACAACGGATAAAATGCAAGGCAATAACATTGTTCTAAGAAATGTGATGAACGATGCCATTACAAGTTTTACATTTAATGGAAAAGTGGATTCAGGTATAGATTTAGGTTCTTTAAAAGAAGGGATTTATGAACTATATACATATGATCATTATGAAAAAGAACGTATCTATTTTGATGATGCCTTTAAGGCAAAGACAATCACAACAATGCGTCGTAATAAAAAGGTGAAAGATATTACGTTTGTGGCCGATAAAGAGGCTTTAAAAGAGTATGATATTCACTTAAAGAAAAACTATGCGTTTATTATTGTCACAAAGCACATTCCAAAATCCAATGTATATGATGTAGTAATCGATCCATGTGGAAATGCGATGAATTACATTTCGAATACGGTGGATTATGGTGCAAGCACGTCAATTTTAGATGAACCAACTTCTTCTATGGAATTCGCAAAAAAATTAAAGAAGGAATTAGAAGAAAAGGGATTAAAGGTAAAAATCTTACGTAAAGAAAACGAAACACCTGGTTATTATGGTGCAGATGGTCGTCCAGCTCGTGGTTATAAGGCAAAGGCTAAATTATATATTGCCTTGGGTGCAAGCTATGATGAAAATGTTGATGCGCCTTATATGATGGCAAGTCCATATACAAATAGTGGGTTGGCCAATACAATCTCATATTATGTGGAACAAAGTGGATTGACATTGTATGCGGCAAGAACGAATAGTACGCAGGAAAATGGTGTGTTATATGATTCGTTTGCGGAAGATGAAAATGGCGAAGTGAAAAAATATGAATTGTATCCGCAATTAAGAGAAACTGGTGGAAGAGCAACATACACTGGTGTTTATGGGGATGAGATGAAGAATGCAGAATATAAAAATGCGTATGGAATGTATGGTCTTTATTTTTCATATGCGAGCGCAATGAATTCTTCAAGCGTTTCCTATTTTAACGACAATGAGGATGCATTAGCGAAAGTGCTAGTTAAAGGTATTGTAAGATATTTTGAAATTTAGGGTGATAGTATGAAGTTACAATTGAGTAATATACAAAAGTCATTTGGAGCAAAAACAGTTTTGGCAGGGGCAAACTTCCAAGTGCGTGATAATGAAAAGATTGCGTTGGTTGGTCGTAATGGCTGTGGTAAAACAACGTTGATGAAAATTATATGTGGACAAGAAAACTATGATTCAGGGTCACGTATGGTTTTGAATGGTACAAATATTGGGTATTTGGCACAGATTACTTTTGTGGATGAAGAAAAGACAGTATATGAAGAACTTTTAACGGCTTTTGACAAAGTTCGTGAATTGGAAAAGCAGTTAAATGCACAGGCAGAAGTGCTTAAAACGGATTCAAGTGAGAAACAACTTGAAAAGTATGATGCACTACAGACGCGCTTTGAGGCATTGAATGGATATCAATATGAGGTGGAATTAAAGAATGTATTTTTCCATTTTCAATTTGATGAAAGTGATTTAAATAAAAAATTGTGTGAATTTAGTTCTGGTCAAAAAACAAGAATTGCCTTAGTTAAACTATTGTTGACAAAACCAGACATCTTATTGTTGGATGAACCGACAAACCATTTGGATATTGCAGCTATTGAATGGCTTGAAAATTATGTGAAGCATTATCCTTTCGCGGTTGTTTTAGTCAGCCATGACCGTATGTTCTTGGATCATGTTGTAGATGAAATCGTGGAAATTGAATTTGGTAAAACTCAAAGATATGTGGGGGATTACTCACATTATTTAAAGGCGAAAGATGAATATCTGAAAAAGAATCATGAGGCTTATATTCGACAACAACAAGAGATTCATCGTTTAGAGGATTTGATTGAAAAATTTAGATATAAAAAGAACAAGGCTGCTTTTGCGAAGAGTAAACAGAAGTATTTGGATCGCATGGACAGAATCGAAGATAGTACTTCAGATACAAGTCAGATGAAGGCTGTGTTTACTTGTGCAAGAAAAGGTGGTAAACAGGTTCTTGAAGTGGAAGACTTAAAGGTTGGCTATGATAAAGTATTGTCTGAAGTTTCTTTTCAGTTGTTACAAGGGCAAAGAATGGCTATTGTTGGTCCGAATGGAATTGGTAAATCAACTTTGATCAAGACTTTAGTCAAGGAACTTCCAAGTATATCGGGAAGCTTTAAATTTGGTCATCAAATTGATGTGGGGTATTTCAATCAGGAAAGTGCTCAGATGAAGTCTAGTAAGAATGTATTGGATGAATTGTGGGATATGGATCCGGATGCGACGCAAACACAGATTCGTAATACATTGGCTAGTTTTTTATTTACGCAGGATGAAGTGTTTAAAGAAGTGAATGATTTGTCGGGAGGCGAAAGAGTTCGTTTGGCTTTAGCTAAATTAATGTTAGAACATGATAATGTTTTATTGTTGGATGAGCCTACAAACCACTTAGATATTCCGGCTAAGGAAGCTTTGGAGTCTGCTTTAGAAAAATATGATGGAACCATTCTGTTTGTATCGCATGACCGTATGTTTTTAAAGAAGATGGCTACGCGTGTACTAGAGATGGGTTCAATCAGTAAAGTATATGATTTGAATTATGAAGAGTACTTAGAGAAAAAGGCAAGCAATGAATTGGTAGAATCGGTTGTCAAGGTCGAAAAAGAAGTTAAGCCACAAACGGTATCTTTTACGGATTTAAAAGCAATTAAGAATCGTGTCGCAAAACTAGAAGTGCTTTTAGAGGAAGCAGAACAAGATTTAGAGGCTATGCGAGAATTGAGGTATGAACCAGAATATTATCAAGATTATCGTAAGATGGAAGAGTTAGATGCGAAAATAGATGATAAGCATAACGAGATTGCTGCATTGATGCAGGAGTGGGAAGAAAAAATGGCTATGATGGAATAGGGTGTCGATTGACACCTTATTTTTTTTGAAAAAGTAGTTGCATTTAAAAATAAGCCGTGGTAATATATATGGGCACTGATAAATGGACTCTTAGCTCAGCTGGCAGAGCAACTGACTCTTAATCAGTGGGTCTGGGGTTCGAATCCCCAAGAGTCCACCATTTATGTGTTTAAGTCGATTTATTCGACTTTATTTTTTTGAAAAAAGATATTGAATAAACCATATGTGTGTGGTATTATCAATGAGTAAAAGAAATGGAAAGATAGAAGCACCCCTTCTCACCTGATGTCTAAGGGACATAGGTTCACGGCCAATTCAGTTTGAATTCGTTTAAAAGAGTGATGGGTGCGAAATGCACCCATTTTCTTTTTGGAAAAATGAAAAAGGATGGTGTCGAATATCAATAACAGAAAAGTTGCCCCAAATAATGTAAACGATGATTTGTTTAACGAAAAGATTCCGTTTAGAGAAGTTCTTGTCATCAATGCGGATGGAGAACAATTGGGAGTTATGTCAAAAAAAGAAGCATTGGACATTGCATACAAACAAAATTTAGATTTGTTGTGTGTTGCACCCAAGGCGCGTCCGGCCGTGTGTAAAGTTTTAGACTATGGTCGTTATCATTTCGAACAACAGAAAAAAGCAAAAGAAGCTAAGCGTAAGCAACATGTTGTTGAAGTTAAATCTTTGCGTTTATCGCCGATTATCGATACACACGATTTTGAAACAAAAGTTCGTCAGACGTCAAAATGGATCGAAGCGGGTATGAAAGTAAAGATTGATATGCGATTCCGTGGTCGTTTGATCACTCGCTTGGAAGTTGGTCGTAAGATCATGAATGACTTCATCGAAGCTATGGATGAAGTAGCTATCGTTGAGAAAAAACCTTCAATGGAAGGTAATACGATGTCAACAGTGTTGGCACCTAAAAAGAAGTAAGGAGGACTAGACTATGCCTAAAATGAAGAGCCACAGAGGATTAGCAAAACGTGTAAAAAAGACAGGTTCTGGAAAATTAAAGAGATCTCACGCTTATACATCTCACCGTTTCCATGGAAAGACTAAGAAACAACGTCGTCACTTAGCTAAACCAGGTACTGTACATGCTACAGATTACAAACGTATTAAGGAAATGTTAGTTAAGTAATTAAGGAGGATATAAAGAATGGCAAGAGTTAAAGGTGGAACAGTTTCACGCGCTCGTAGAAAAAAAGTGTTGAAACTTGCCAAAGGATACTTTGGATCAAAACATACATTATACAAAACTGCAAATGAGCAGGTAATGCATTCATTCAGATATGCATACAACGACCGTCGTAAGTTAAAAGGAAACATGCGTAAAATCTGGATTACACGTATTAATGCAGCTGCACGTATGAACGACTTATCATACTCTCGTTTAATGCACGGATTAAAATTAGCTAATATTGCTATCAACCGTAAAATGTTAAGTGAAATGGCTATTCACGATGCTGAAGGCTTCACTAAACTTTGCGAAGAAGCAAAAGCAGCTTTAAATGCATAATTAAACTGGGTAATCCGCAATTAGATAGGGTCGACTAAGAGTTGGCTTCAAGAATTGTAGGGTTGAAAACCCTATGAGTGTTTAAAGGATTATTAACTAGGGAGCAGAGATATTTGAAATCTCTGCTCCTTTTATAATGGGTGATTTGAATCTGAACAATTGAGATCAATGTATTCAGTTAATTTGTCATATAATTCTTCGAATCTTATGTCTATGTATCCTCGTAGTTCTTCGATTTCAAATTTCATTTCATTATCTTGAAGAGTTCTGAAGTATTCGATTAATTCAATTATGTCTTGTGCATCCATGATTGTTTCTCCCTTGGTTCCAGACTGAATGTAGCGTTTGGATCGAGTACATACATTACGCGATTGCGGAAGCGAGACCAGTTGGTGTAGCCATTGGCGTTGTTCTTGATACACTTGATAATCTTGTTTCGATTCTCAATGATCGCATTATTCACTTTTTTATTGCAGACCACCACCTGGCCTTTGTC
>NZ_CAKVMR010000030.1 GCF_934772795.1 uncultured Holdemanella sp. | reverse complement strand
CATAAGTGTTTTTAATCAATCCAATTATGAGTCGTAATCCACGTATTGACAATAGGAGGTCACTTCATATTATCTAGTGTGTTGTAAGATATAATATCGCTTTCTTGTACTTCTCTAGCCTTTCATAATCTTGTTTTGTAGGTTCTTTGATTCTTGTGATATCTAGATTGTGCAAAAGATCTGCAACCTTTACCTTTTTAGCTAGTTTAGATTTCGATACTCTTTGAATATATTCAAAATAAGATTCATCTTTTCTATGCGTTAATGTAATTAGTGTATCCACAATTTCATTTGGGAATATAGTTTTTAATTCATCCACAGTCACATCGGTATCTTCTAATACATCATGTAAGTAAGCTATTGTTTTTTCAATATCCGTATCCATATAAGAAGCCACAGTCATTGGATGAAGGATATAATCTTTACCTGCTCTATCGACTTGTCCAGCATGGGCTTTTTGTGCGATTTGAAGTGCTAATTCTTGATACATTTATTTTAAACCTCGAATACTTTCTAAAAAACGAATACTTGGATAATTCTTGTGAGAGTGATATTCCATCCATTTGGCTAGATATATTAAATCGTCCATATTGAAATTGAAATTAACTTTTACATACTCTAAATTTTCTTCTTTGCACTTAAATAGAGCACGATATTTCTTTAATTGTTCTACACTCCATCTAGGATATTGATTGGGGTTACACTTTTCACATAAAAATCCACCATCTTTTAAAGATAAAGTTTCAACACGTGTATTTTGACAATGGACGCAGCCATCTACGTAAGGTTGAATTCCTTCTTGTTCGATGCAGTATTTTAAAACAATGCAAGCCCAGAAATAAAAATCGTCTAAATCTTTATCAGCTGAGTTCCAACAATCCAATAATACATTGAATAGATTTTCTTCTTTTTTTGTTTTAGAAATCAAGTCGTGCAATACAAAACAACAACTCGATTTAAATAGATCTTCTTGAATGTGATAGTAATAATGAATGGTTTGTCCTTGTAGTAATAAAGGCATTTTTGTCTTATCTTCGATCATGAATTCATTATAAGAAAAGGGCTGTACAAGCCGCAAATTCTTAGAATTGGGTTTGAACAGTCCTCTTGCGTATAAAGTTAAAATGGAATCTGTAGTCAATACTTTGACTAATCCATCCTTATCTTTGTATTCACTAACACTTAATACGAGTGCCTGAATCTTAGTCTTCATCGATTTGTTCTAATTCGTCTAAACCGAATTCTTTGATCTTGTTTTCGTGATTACGCCAATTCTTTTCTACACGGACAAATAGCTCCAAATCCACACTGCATCCAAGCATATCTTTTAATTCTTTTTGTGCATCTAGACGAATTGAACGAATCATGCTGGCTTGTTTACCAATCAAGATTCCCTTCTGTGATTCACGATCGACAACTACCATCATTTGAAGATACATGCGGTTTCCACGTTTTTCTTTACGTTCTAAAATAACCGCTACACTATGAGGAATTTCCTCATGCGTTTTAAATAAGATCTTTTCACGAACGATTTCACACATTCTAAAGTTGATATCATGATCCGACTTCATTTCTTCAGGAAACATCGGCTCGCCTTCTTGCAAATAGCCTTTGAACACCTTCAACAACTCTTCAAGATTGTCTTTATCCAAAGCACTGATAGGAACAATATCATTAAAGTCATATTGTTTCTGCCAATACATCAAGCGTTTTAATAATTGTTCCTTTGGAAGCTTATCAATCTTATTCATGATCAACACAACCGGTTTATGGAGTGTTTCAATACGTTTTAAAATGAATGAATCTCCCGTACCAAAAGATTGACTTCCATCAACGATCCATCCGATCACATCGCAATCTTCCATTGCCGAATAGGCATTCTTATTTAATACACGTCCAAGTTGTTGTTGAGGCTTATGAATACCTGGTGTATCCACAAACACATATTGACAATCTTCATTTGTCAAAATACCCGAAATGTTGTTTCTTGTCGTATTCGGTTTGTCCGACATGATCGCAATCTTTTCCTTCAACAAGGCATTCAACAAAGTTGATTTACCTGCATTGGGTCTTCCTACGATCGCAATAAATCCTGATTTATAATTACTCATTTTACCTCCGTTTTAAAATAGTTTGGGCAAAAATACATAAAGCCCGATACATGCGGCAAGCACACTTATAATAAAGACAGCTCCCGCTGCCATATCCTTAATATGTTTGGCTTGGTCGGTATGTTCTAGTGAAATATAGTCCACACATCTTTCAATACACGAATTGATGATTTCACTAAACCATACTAAACTAATAGCACCAATAAGCAGCATCCATTCATTGAGTGAACAATGAAAAAGAAAGCCAAACAATATGACAATCAATCCAAAAATACCTTGAAGGCGTATACTACGGTCTTTAGTAAAGGCGTAATACAGTCCTTGAAAGGCATATTTGAATCTACCTTTGAACCAATTCATCTAAGATCTCATCCTGTAAGGCAAACATCACCTTTTCATCTTCTTCTTTCATGTGATCATATCCCATTAAGTGAAGTAATCCATGACAGAACAAGAAGCAAGCTTCACGACGAATCGAATGACCATAGGCTTTTGCCTGATCACGAATGGCTTGTACATTGATAAAGATATCGCCAAGTTCATATTGGTCTTCTTCAATCAACATATCACTCATATCATCTTGAATCGCAAAGCTAATGACATCTGTAGGACGGTCAACATTACGATAGTCACGATTGATTTCGTGAATCTGTTCAGGTGTTACATAAATTACCGATAAGCTCCAGTCTCCCTTTCTGTCTAACACCTTGCAGGCACGTTCTAATATCCTTTCAAAATCTTTTTTGTATCGATAGACACTTCTATCTTTTGCGTTATTTGTAAAAATTATTTCCATGCCTTGATTATACACTAAACAAAAAGAGAGTTCAAAACGAACTCTTACTTTGTAGTTTCTCTAAACATTTTTGAGAATGAAATTTCAATATCTTTGTTCTGTTTAACAGACTCATCCTCTACTAACATCTTCGTTAATAAACGCATCGCAACAGCTCCTAAATCATATTCAGGAATGTTGTAAGTAGAAATAGTCGGACGCATCATTGTCAAATATTTTGAATTCAAGATACATATAAGTTCTGTATCATCTGGAATTGAATATCCACATTCTTTACATGCGTTCATTAAAGCGATGGCCTGAGAATCACGGAATGTGATAACCATACGACTTGGCTTGTGGTTCTTGTAGTAGTCTGATAAGAATGTGTAACTTGATTTGTAGCTATCATCATAAGTAACATACTTATCAAATACCAATCCTTTTTCTGCATAAGCACGATCCACACCGGCTTTTAATTGTTCCATCATAGAAAGATTCAATTTATCTTCTACCATAGAAATATCATCAATGCCCTTTTCAAAGCATTCATTCACAAATTCATAAGCCATACGTTCGAAGTTGATATATACATTTCCAACGTTGCCAATCTTTTGACCTTTTAATTTACTTCCAACTACAACCATTGGAATTTGGTATTCATGTAAAACTTCCATTTCATCTTCTGAGAAGTTGTCGTTAAACAAAATAACACCATCGACACGTGATTTAATGATGGATTCAATCACATCCTGCATTTTTGAGATGCCCTTACTTGTAGTATGGAACATGATGTTGTAGTTATAGATTTTTGCGACATCCATCAAACCATTCAAGATTTTGGCGTTGTACGCAAATAATTTTTCACTCATTACGATTGAAATTGTAGTTGTCTTAGATAAGGCCAAACCTTGCGCAATCGCATTTGGTTTATAGCCCAATTTTTCAATCGCTTGTTGAACACGCATACGTGTATCTTCACGTACTACATTACTATCATTAATAACACGTGATACAGTTGCCAATGAGACATCCGCTTCTTTGGCAACATCATAAATGGTAATTCGTTTCATCCTTATTCGTCCCCCTTGTTAAAAATCTTCTTTAATCCACTAAACAATGCTTCGGTAGCTTTACCCGTTACTTCTTCTGCTTTATCAACGGCACGAATAACAGAATCATTCGTACGAATTTCATCGACTTTTTCATCCGCTTTATCAATTACCTTACGCAAAGAATCATTTTTTCTTAATGTTTCTTTTCCATATTTAAAGCCATCTACAACCAATCCAGCTGTACCCTGTAAGAATTCTTTTCCAGCTGCCATTGTCTGTTTGAATTGTTCACTTTCACTTACTTCAACCACTTTATCTTTTGTCGAAGAAAGAATATCTTTCGCATCTTCTTTTGCCTGCGATAATGCTTCCTTTACTTTTTCAGGATCTGAAGCGTCCTTTAATAAGTCACGAACATCATCAAATAATTTTTCAATTTTGCTCTTGGCATCCTCAATAATTTTTTCGTTATCTGTATTTTCGGATTCATGCATCACTTCAAGCTCTAGCATCGATTCTTTTTCTAGATCATCAATTAATTGTTTTTCATCCATGTCATTCATCCTCCTTTGTTTCTATGCTTTCTTTTCCAGTTTTTTTACTTTGAAACCAGTCTTTGGCATTTTGTACATTTTCACTTAATGCACCAACTACATTCACAAATGCTTCTTTTGCGGTTTGATTTACCTCATCCACCGTATTCGAAATATTTTCTGCCGTTTTTAATGGCGCATCTAATTTCTTCAATTGATCATTGGCTGTATCCAATGTTTTTGAGACTTGTTTTAAGGTTTCAATCAATTGCTTCAAAAAGATAATCAAATAAATTAATGCGATGACACCAACGATGGGTAACACATATGAAAATGCACGAGCTAATGTACTCATAAAGATATCTAAACTCACAATACCACCTCAGAAAGATTATAACATGAACTTTCTAACTTATCTATTTATTTTGAAACTTTTTTCACAAGTGTGTAAACGCTACAAAATGAAGGAAGTGATAAGAAACCTCTACCACTTCCTTAAATATATTCAATTGGTAACGCGATCATATCTTCCGTCAAATATGTCTTTCGATCATATTGACACAAAATGATTCCTGGTTGTACTTCTTTGTTTGGGATATCTTTTAAGGCAGAAAAATGTTTTCCCATTGACTTTGTAGGATTACCCGTCATTTTAATTTCAATCGGATATAGTTTTCCATCTTCATCAATCACTACATCAATTTCTCTTTGGTCACGATCTCGATAGAAATAGATATTTAAAATAGTTTTACCTGCATTTAAATGACTTTTCAAGATTTCAGAAACAATGAAATTTTCATAAATATTTCCAGCTTGAGCACCCGTCATAGCCGTATCTGCACTTGTCCACCTTGCTAAGTAGCATACCAATCCCGTATCATAAAAATAAACTTTCGGTGTTTTGACAACACGCTTTAAAATATTATTCGAATATGGCTCCAACAAATAGATAATTCCTGAAGTTTGTAAGATGGAAAGCCATCTTTTTATTGTATCTGCACTTGTTTCTACTTCATTGGCAACCGCATTAATATTTAATAATTCACCACAGCGTACCGCAAGGGATGTTAGAAACTTAATGAATTTTAACTCATTAGAAACATTAATAATTTGTCGAACATCTCTTTCGATATATGTTTTCACATAAGAAGAATAGTATCTTTGCCAATCCATCTTTTTATCTTGAAGTTGTGGCATACTTCCTCTATGTATCCAATACCACAAATCACCATAGCTTTTAATTTGCGATTGTCTTTCATTAAAATAGGTTTCATTTGGGATAAAAGGTTTATTAAATTCAACATGATGTATTTCACGAAATGATAATCCTTTTAATTCCACAATTGCCATACGCCCAGCTAAAGTTTCACTAACCCCTTTCATCAATTCAAAAGCCTGTGATCCTGTAAGTGCAAAGCTTCCCTTTTGTTTATTTGTGTCCACATACATTTTTAAATACCGAAATATACTAGGTGCATATTGTACTTCATCAATGAACACGGGTGGTTGATAGTTTTTTAAAAACAAGTTTGTCTCTTCTAAAGCATCAATCAACACAAATATATCTTCTAATGTCACATATTTATATTCTGAACACACATTTTTTAAAAGTGTTGTTTTTCCAACTAGTCTAGGTCCTGTAACCAATACAATGGGAAACTGTTCTAAACATTCTCTTATCACTTCTTCTACATGTCTTTTAATATACATGACTTCTCTCCTTTTTGACGAATATACTAATATATCAAATTATCTTTGATTCCCATGGAATAATCAACACTGATAAAGCCTCTAGAAGTTAAGTATCGTATGAATTCTCTGATTTGAACTTCATTCTCAAAAGTATTAAATCTTTTTTTCCAATCAATAATATATTCGTACAATTGATCTTCCGTTACATTCTTATTAGTGAGAATCAGTTGATCATAAGAATACAAGATTGTTGTGATCATTTCGGCTTGTGATACATCTTTGATCCTTTGAAACAACCTATATGTCTTATTCACATTTTGTTTATCCTTTTCTGAATATGTATTTATATCTATCTTAAAATCACCTGAAACATGAATTAAACCATCTTTTTCATGAATCATATTGTCATTAGATAAAATAGTATACATCTTCTTGAGTTTGAAAGAACTATTTAAACCTAAATCCGTACCATATCTTTCTAATATACAACAAATCTTTTCAAAGATTACACAATCAACACGGACACTATACTCTGATTCATTCAAACGATTGATTATCTCAAGTACCAATAGCCAGTTCTTCGTCTTGTTAGCGCATTTCTTTTTTCCAAACATAAATGGATATCCCCTCTATATGACAAAAGAGTATCCATAGATACTCTTATAAGATTTTTTCTAATTTATCTCTTAATAGATAGATGTCTTTACTAGACATAAAGACGAAGGCTGCAGGAGCTAATGTTTTTAACTTCTCTGCGGATGCATCATCTACATCTAATAAGATTGCGTTTGGACAACGATCCATTAAATCTTGAATTGTGACTGTAATTGTTTCATCTTCTCTAACGGCATTTTTAGGGAAATCAAGTAAACATACTTGATCTGCCGTATTTAAACTCTTCGCAAAGTCATCCAAGAAATATTGTAGACGTGAATAACGATCTGGTTTATATAACGCTACAACTTTCTTTTCTGGATATTTTTTACGAACCGCATCAATCATTAAACGAATTGCGGTTGGATGGTGTGCATAGTCATCTACCAATACACTATCCTTCACTTCATCAATCACAAATCGACGGGCAATACCTTTGTAGTCTTGTAAACCTTGGACAATTAAATCAGCTGGCATACCTAACATATGGGCTAGCGCAAAACAGCCAAGTGCATCCTGCATGAAGGCATCTCCCACTTCATTTAATTCAATGTGAGCTAAAATTTCACCCTTGTGCTTACAATCAAAATGCATACCAAATGGACCTTGTTCAATATTGACTGCTTGATAGTCATTACCTTCTTTTAAACCATATGTAGTCACTGGTACATTGTAATGTAAATTTTTTAGGTGTTCATCATCCCCAAAGATCACAATGCCTTTTTTTACTTGATTCGTAAAACTTTGGAATGCCGATACATAATCATCCATATCTTTGTAGTAATCAATGTGATCCAATTCAATATTGGTGATGATCGCATAGTCTGGATGATATGCCAAGAAATGTCTTTGGAATTCACAAGATTCAAGCACAAAATGGTTGGCATGTTCTGGCATATAGCCATGGCCATCTCCAATTAAATATGCACATTCATCTTGTAATGAAAGAACTTGGCCTAAAATACCTGTTGTTGTGGACTTACCATGTGTTCCCGCAACACAGATGGAACTGTATGACTCTAATAAAATACCTAAGTATTCATTATAATAATATGTTTTTACAGTTGGATTCTCCATAGCCGCTTTCACTTCTGGATGCGACTCATTAAAGGATAAACCAATGATCACTGTATCATTGTCCTTAATGTTTTCCGGACTGAATGAATAGATTGGGATATTACGTGCTCTTAATCCATCTTCTGTAAAGATATATTTATCGATATCACTACCTGTTACTTCTTTGTGTTCATCATGTAAAATACATGCCAAGGCAGCCATACCTGTTCCTTTAATACCAATAAAATGATAAGCCATTTTATTCACCTTCTTTGTCAAATAACGATTCTTGTTTGTTTGTTTCCTTTTTTGGCTTCTCTAACATTTCAGAAAGATTCATATTTTCCTTTGATTCTTCAACCTTATATTCAGGAATCGAATCCGCTGGCTGCATACTTGGTAAGTATGTTCCATACATTGGAGATAAGATCTTTGAGAAATCTTCGTCTTCTGGTTTGTTTAACTTAATCGCATCGTGTACTTTGTCAAATTCTTTTTTAGAATCTTCCACATTTCCAAAGATTGGAGAAATGACAGGTTGATAATCTAAATCTTCCGCAACACGACGTACTTTTACGGATTTATGACGATCATATTTGTATGCCTTTTGTTTCGGCTTTGTTTCTTCTTGCGCAATGGAATCTACGTCTAAACCTTGGAAAATTGTAGTTTTCTTTTGTTTAGGCTGAATGATCGCCTTTTCAAAAATAGGAGAATTCATAAAGTTTTCAGGATCCGACTCAATAGAGCTTGCTGCTTCCTTTAAAATTTGCTCTGTCTTTACAACTTCTTCTTCTTGAACTTGAGGCTGAGGTTTAACTTCAACAGGTTCAGGTGTTACTTCTTCTTGTTTCGCAGGTTCTTCTACGACTTCTTCTTCATCGTCTTCTTCAACATCTTCATTGAAGATCGCATGCATTAAATCCTTTAACATATTTCCTTCTCACTTTCTATTGTCTGCTTCAGAAATGCTTCTATTTCTTCTTTTGTCTTTCTTAAAGTAGAAACAAATCTTGATATTTCTTTTCCATCCTTGAAACATATAAAGCTAGGAATACCCATCACTTCATATTCAACCGCAATATCCATACATTGATCACGGTTTAAGGAATAGAATTGTAAATCACTAAATTCTTCTTCAATTTCAGGAAGAAAAGGTTTGATGTACATGCAGTCTGGACACCAAAATGCTGTAAACATCATCACTTGAATACCTGAATTTGTTAATGCGTTTAAAAATTCGTCTTTATTATGAAGTTCAGTCATGTGCATATCTCCAAACACAACGATAGATTGGCTGGCCTAAAGAAATGAATTTTTGTTCATATTCTGTAATAGCATCTTCATCATGTTTTTCACGACGATAATCGACACTGACTTCAACCATTTTAAAGCCGGCATTTTGAAATTCAATCAAGCTATATTCAAATAAAGCACTGTTATCCGTCTTCATTTGGATTTCACCATTTCTTGATAAAATACGCTTATATTGATCTAAGAATGTAGCACTCGATAAACGTCTTTTCGCATAACGCTTTTTAGGCCATGGATCTGAGAAGTTTAAATGAATCACATCCACTTCACGAGGACCAAACCATTCTCCAATGGAACTTGCATCATCTTGGATCAGTTTCAAGCGTTTCTTTTCTGTATCCTCATCGTATTTTTTAGCTGCAATCCCTGCCGCACTTTCATTCTTTTCAATCGCAATAAAGCCAGTATCTGGATACATCTTCGCCATATCTAAAGAATAGTTACCTTTACCACATCCAATTTCGATATGTAAAGTATCTGTATCTAATAGCTTTTTCCAGTTTCCCGCTTGTTTGGATGGTTCTTTTACTAAACAATTGGCTGTAGGCAAATAATCCGTTGCCCACTTTACTTTACGCATTCTCATATTAGCTGCACAATGTCACGATCGCATCGGCATAAATACAGATAGCCTGTAATAAGTTATCTAATTTAATACCTTCATCACGTTGGTGACATCCTCCCACAAACGCATCCGTTTCAATCACTTCATTTGGAAGTTCAGGTCCGTAAGATACAAAGTTTTCAAATTTACGAGCATACGTTCCTCCACCAATTGTGATTGGACAAGAGAATGTATCGCCTGTGTATTTTTGGTAGACACTCATTAAATCTTTCACTAAACGAGAATCTGGATCTACGAATAGTGGTTTTGAATCGCCACGATTTTCAGCTTTGATGTTTGAAGTCAAGCCTGCACATGCTTCATCAAATTTAGCCATGATCACATCGGCATTTGTATCATTTGGATAACGAATATCAATTAAGATATCAGTTTCGTTGTTTTCCATATTCACAATACCTGTATTCATTGTCAAGAAAGACATATATAAGCCATCTTTTTCAATGCCAACTGGTTTTCCCATCCAGTCTTTTAATAAGAAATATAAATCTTTTGAAAGTTGATCATTATAGGCTTCACCAATGAAGTTTAATAATAAGACCGCGGCATTCACACCATTATATGGCATAGCTGCATGCGCAAATGCACCATCAATATGTAATGTTACGCCTTCTTCTCCTCTTTTAATATTTCCTTTTACGCCTTGTGTTGCACAATAGAATTTAAATAAGTCTTCCTGTTGATAACTCATGACATCCACTGTAACATCGGCTTTACCAATCACAATATTTGGACGGCTTCCCGCATGAAGTTTTTTGATGACGGTCGCATCTTTACTTACTAAACCAACATGTAAGCCACCTTTTTCACCATAAATAACTGGGAAGTTGGCATCAGGTACAAATCCCATTTGAGGAACTTCGGCATGATCAACATAGTAGTTCATACATTCCATACCAGATTCTTCATCGCATCCTGTAATCAACATGACTCTTTTTTTCAAAGGAATGTTTAATTCACGAATCATCTTTAATGCATAATATCCAGCTAATGCAGGACCTTTATCATCCATAACACCACGTCCGAAGATGTAGCCATTTTCTAATGTTACTTTTAATGGATCTTTAGTCCATCCCTCTCCTAGTGGCACAATGTCCAAGTGTCCTAAAACACCAAATGTTTCTTCTCCTTGACCATATTCTACAACGCCTGCATATCCATCTACGTCTTTTGTTTCAAAACCATCACGTTTTGCCATATCTAACATGGCATCCAAAACGTCACGGCAGTTTTTTCCAAATGGCGCATTTTCAGCTTTCGTTGATTCATCACGAACGCTTTCATACGATACAAGTGTGTTTAAGTCTTTTAAAAAATCGTCTTTATATTTAAGTACTTCTGTATTAAAATCCATAATTTTCACCTCTACCCAACTATTTTACCACATAGTCAAGAAAAAAGAACTCGTTTTTAACGAGTTCCTAACTTTTACGCTTCTGTTTTTTCTTCTTCTGTTTTAGGTTTTGGAAGTAAAGCTTTTGCGCTTACATTGATACGACCCTTATTGTCGATTTCTGTAACCTTAACATCGATGATATCACCAAGTTTTAACACGTCTTCTACTTTATCTACACGGTGGTGAGAAATTTTAGAAATGTGTAATAAACCATCTGTATTACCAAACAAGTTCACGAATGCACCGAATTTTTCTAAACGAACAACCTTAGCTGCATATACATCACCAACTTTGGCAACACGTACGATGTCGCTGATCATTTGTTTCGCCTTTTCGATTGTATCGTAATCATTGTGGTATATCACTACTTTTCCATCATCATCAATATCAATTTTTACATTATCACATTGTGCAATGATTTCGTTGATCATTTTTCCACCAGGTCCGATCACATCTTTGATCTTATCTGGATCGATGTTCATCATCGCAATCTTAGGTGCATATGGACTCAATTGTTTTCTAGGTTCTGAAATACATGCAAGCATGTTATCTAAGATTTCTAGACGAGCTTTATGAGCTTGTGCCAATGCTTCTTCAAAGATATTTTTAGTAATACCAGTTACTTTGATATCCATCTGTAATGCTGTGATACCATTTTTAGTTCCGGCAACTTTAAAGTCCATATCTCCAAAGTGATCTTCCATACCTTGGATATCTGTTAATACAGTATATTTACCTGAATTATCATCCATGATTAGTCCCATCGCAATACCAGCAACTGGAGCCTTGATTGGAACACCAGCAGCCATTAGAGACATAGTTCCAGCACAAATACTTGCCTGAGAACTTGAACCGTTACTTTCCATAACATCCGCAACCGTACGAATTGTATATGGGAATTCATCTACACTTGGTAATACTTGAGCTAAAGCTCTTTCTCCTAAGGCACCATGACCAATTTCACGACGTCCTGGATTTCCCATACGTCCTGTTTCACCAACGCAATATGGTGGGAAGTTATAGTGGTGCATGAAACGTTTTGAATCCACAACTGTTAAGTCATCAATGATCTGGTTGTCATTTAATGCACCCAATGTTGTTGTAGATAATACCTGTGTTTCACCACGCGTAAACAATGCAGAACCATGAACACGAGGAAGTAAATCAACTTGTGAGTTCAATGGACGGATTTCGTCGATTTGACGACCATCTGGACGTACTTTGTCTTCAATGATCAAACGACGTACTTCGTCAGCTTCAATACCACGACAGATTTCACGAGCTTGTTTCACCGCATTGTTCTGATCTTTTTCAGATGCATATTCTTTATTTGCGATCATTTCAGCAGCTTCATCTGTTAAATCATCAATTTTTCCGTAACGCTCTAATTTTTCTTTGATCGATACAGCTGCACGGATTTGTGCTTCAAAGTTTGCACGAACTTCACTATCGATTGTTTCATCTACGGCATACAATTCGATTTCACGTTTTTCTTTACCGCAAGCTGCAACGATTTCTTCTTGGAATGCACATAATTTTTTGATTTGTTCATGTCCAAACATCAATGCCGCCAACATATCTTCTTCGCTAACTTCTTTAGCGCCAGCTTCGACCATGTTTAAAGCTTGTGCAGTACCTGCAACAGTTAAATCGATGTCGCTTTCTTCCATTTGAGCAACTGTAGGGTTAGCCACCAATTCTCCATTGATACGTCCAACTTTAACACCAGCGATTGGTCCATTAAATGGAATGTCTGAAATACATAATGCCAATGAAGCACCAAACATAGCTGCCATTTCAGGGCTAGCATCTTGATCTACACTTAATACAGTGTTGACAACCTGTACTTCATTACGGAATCCTTCCGCAAATAAAGGACGGATTGGACGGTCGATCATACGAGCTGTTAATGTCGCATGTTCGCTTGGTCTTCCTTCACGACGTAAAAATCCTCCTGGAATCTTTCCAACAGAATATAACTTTTCTTCAAAACTTACTGTTAAAGGGAAAAAGTCAATCCCTTCTTTTGCCTGGTTTGATGCACATGCAGTTGATAAAGTCACTGTATCTCCATAACGGATAATAACGGCTCCATCAGCCTGTTTTGCGATTTCACCAGTTTCGACTGTGATCCCCCGACCACAAAAATCTAAATGAAACTCTTGTTTCGCCATTTTTTCACCTCAATCATACTTTTATATAATATCATAGAAATTTAAAATAAAACATATCAAACTCATTATTTTTCGTAAAAGAAAAGCCTGTAAATTACAGTTTACAAGCTTAATTAATATGACTATGTACAAACTCAACAATTTCTAAATTCTTCTTGATGATTTCCTTATCTTTTCGCATATCATCAATACTCATCCAATAATAATGTTTTCCATTTAATGTAAAATTATCATTTCGCATAATTTGAGGAAAATTAGAAATAGACACTTCATACAATCGATGATTATATGTCCTCATTTCTTTATGACTTACTGAATACTTTTCATCCACTTGATTTCCCTTGATTTCACAATGAATCGAACTTCTATTAATAGATAAACTTGATGACAAATTTTCAATTAAATTATTTTCGTTATTCTCTTCAACCGTTTTGAAATTCAAAAATAATTTACATTCCCATTTTTCATCATAATATGTCAAATATCTTTTTGACTCAACCCTAAAAGTATCTTTAATCGCAACCAAAGAATGATTATGTTGAATTGTATTTAATTTTTCAATATCACTTGTTAAATCTTTATGGTCATACTTATGAATTTTTGAATTAATACATTCACACAAGACCTTAATAAAATACGCAATTGAAATAATTAAAAACACTGTTTTAATAACAATCTTTGGGATAGATAAGATATCTCCATAAGTTGCAGTCGCAACAGAGATAATGAAGGATATCGCACTTATTAGTGCATCCCATTGGATTTTAGTCCCAATTAAATCTCTCTTTTCTTCCATCAATAGTTTTAATTCTTTATCGTCAATATATAGCTTCATAACTACCTCTTTACGAAATTATACTTGAGTAGCAAAAAAATCACAATAAAAAAAGTAATCTTTTCGATTACTTTCTTAAACCTAATTTAGCGATCAATGCTTTGTAACGGTCTAAATCTTTACCCTTCAAGTAAGCTAACAATTTTTTACGACGACCAACTTTTTTCATCAATCCACGTTGTGAGTGGTAGTCGTGTTTGTGTTCTTTGAAGTGTTCAGTTAAACGGTTGATTTCTTCAGTCAATACAGCGATTTGAACTTCAGGAGAACCTGTGTCACCTTCGTGTACTGCATACTCTTGCATAATTGCTTGTTTTTCAGATTTTAATAACATTTTTCTTCCTCCATGTATATTAGTCCTTTTCTACCGAGCGAAAGGTTGGAAGTTTCCAGACTCTCAGTACAAAAGCTATTAAATGATATCATTCTATCATCATAAAATCAACTAGAATCGTATTTAATATTTCAAGTCCCGCATCATTTAAATAGATACGATCCGAGTCATATAAAAAATACTCACGATACTTATCTAATACAGTGGCATAGTGATTTTTAAAATCATTTTGATATTTCAAATTCCATTCTTTTATATTCAATCCAAACTTTGTTCTAAATGCCATCATAATCGCATCCATGCCTCGTTCAGCTAGTGTTTCATTGATATATGTAGAACAAGGACCAAAAGAACAATATTCTTTCAACTTTGTCGTATTATCATAACGAATGCCATCGATTCTTCCACTTGCACCACAGCCAAAGCCATAGAAGTCTTTGTCTTGCCAATAGGATAGATTGTGTTTGGAATAATAGCCTGGCTTACAAAAGCTAGAAATCTCGTAATGAATATAGCCAGCTGCCTCTAATGTTTTCGTAATATATTCAAACATATCCGCTTCAAGATCACTATCGATGGGTTCTACACCTGTTTTTCCAAATATTGAATTTTCTTCAATCTGTAATGAGTAGATGGATAAGTGTGGAATATCCAAATTTAAAAATGTATCTATATCCTTTTTTACATCCTCCATCGTTTGATTCGGTAATCCAAAAATCAAATCAATAGAAAAATTATGAATGCCACTAGACTGAATCAGTTGAATGACAGTCTTAGCTTGGTCTGATGTATGTTTTCTATTACATATTTTTAATAAGTCATCCTTAAAGCTTTGTACGCCTAGACTAATACGATTAACACCTAAAGAAACATAAGATGCTAGTTTTTCTTCATCTAACGATTCCGGATTGCATTCGACAGTAAATTCATCAATGGAATCTGGAAAACAATTACGAATCGAAGTAAAGTCATCCATATCTAATAAACTGGGGGTTCCTCCACCAAAATAAAGAGTATGAAGATTCTCTATCTTATACTCTTTAATTTCTTGTATTAAAGTATCTTTCCAGCTTGAAAAGAATTGTTCGTTTTTTTGAATACGGACAAAATCACAATACGCACATATCGAATCGCAGAAAGGAATATGTACATAGGCTGATGGTACCATTAGTCGTCATCCATACTTAAAACGGCCATGAAGGCTTCCTGAGGAATCTCAACCGATCCCACCATCTTCATACGTTTCTTTCCTTCTTTTTGTTTCTCTAACAATTTCTTCTTACGTGAAATATCTCCACCATAACATTTTGCCAAAACGTTTTTACGCAATGCCTTAATGTTGGTACGCGCAATGATCTTACCACCAATAGCGGCCTGCACAGGAATTTCAAATTGTTGTTTTGGGATCAAGTCTTTTAATTTTACGGCCATCGCATTACCGCGGTTGTACGCAAAATCTCTAAAGACAATCGTAGATAGAGCATCGACAATCTGTCCATTTAATAAGATATCCATCTTGACTAGACTACTTGTACGGTATCCACTAAATTCATAGTCAAAACTTGCATATCCTTTTGTACAAGATTTCATCTTATCAAAGAAGTCATAAATAATTTCACTCAATGGCATTTGATAAACCATCATCATACGAACATCATCTAAAACTTGAAGGTCTACATATTCTCCACGTTTTTTCTGACAAAGATCCATCATTGGACCTACATATTCTTTTGGCACCATGATGTCACATTTCACATATGGTTCTTCAATATGATCTACTTTTTGTGGTTCTGGTAAAGCCGATGGGTTATCAATTTCTTCCATAGTGCCATCTGTTTTATAAACACGATAAATTACGGATGGACTTGTTGCGATCAAGCTTAGATTGTATTCACGCTCTAAACGCTCTTCCACTACGTCCATATGTAATAAGCCTAAGAAACCACAGCGGAAACCAAAACCTAAGGCTTGTGAAGTTTCGGGTTCAAAGTGTAGGGCTGCATCATTTAATTTTAATTTGGATAAAGCTTCTTTTAAATCGTCATAACGCGCATTATCCACTGGATATAAACCACAATAGACCATAGGATGCATTTCACGATACCCAGATAAAGGTTCTGATGCTGGATTGGATGCGACTGTGATTGTATCACCGACACGAACATCTTCAATGTTTTTAATGGCTGCACTGACCCATCCTACATCTCCACAGTTCAATTGATCTTCTACCACTTCTTTTGGCGTACGAACACCGACTTCTGTAACTTCATATTCAGCACCTGTAGCCATAAAGCGAATCTTATCTTTTGGCTTGATCGTTCCATTTTTTACAGAAACAAAGGCAATAATTCCACGATATGAATCATAGAAAGAGTCAAAAACTAAAGCTTGTGTAGGAGCATCTTTATCGCCTTTTGGACTTGGTAGTTTATGCACGATTTCTTCTAGGACTTTATCTACATTCAATCCAGATTTAGCACTGATTTCAACCGCTTCACTACAATCTAATCCAATTAAGTCTTCAATTTCTTTTTTTACAACTTCAGGCTGTGCACTAGGAAGATCCACCTTATTTAATACAGGCAAGATTTCCAAATCATTTTCTAATGCCAAATATACGTTGGCTAAAGTCTGTGCCTGAACGCCCTGGGCTGCATCCACGACAAGAATGGCTCCATCACATGCTGCAAGAGATCTAGACACTTCATATGTAAAGTCGACATGGCCTGGTGTATCAATAAGATGGAACAAGTAGTCTTGTCCATCTTTGGCATGATATACAAGCTGTACGGCATTTAATTTAATGGTGATACCACGCTCTCTTTCTAGATCCATTGAATCTAGAATTTGATCTTTCATTTCACGCTTTTCAACCGTATCTGTAAGTTCTAAGATACGATCGGCTAACGTACTTTTTCCGTGGTCAATATGTGCAATGATGCAAAAATTTCGAATATTCTTTTGATCCATAGATTTCCCCCTATTCTACAATATTTCCGACTAAGTTACGACCTTGTCCATTAAAGAAGCTTGCACAATCCATGACTGGCTTTCCTTCCATTTGACAAGTTTCAATCACAAGTGTACCTGTATGAAGTCCAATACCTAGCTTATTCTTACCAATCTTGACTAAAGAGGCAAAAGAGTTCTCTTCATTTAAATAACTTGCCTTTAAAATCTTAAATTTCTTTCCTTTTAATAATACATAAGCACCTGGTGCATCTGAAAAAGCACGAATTTGATTCAAGATGTGTTCATCATCCTGATTTAAATCAATATGCTCTTCTTCTTTGGATAAAACAGGAGAGAATACAACTTGACTCTCATCTTGTTCGACATAAACTGCCTTACCTGAACAAATCTCTTCAAAATGAGAAAGCAATAATTCTCCAGCACAAATGGCCATCTTATCAAATAAAGATGTGGAATTGTCTTCAGGCAATATTTCAATTTCTTTTTGTGCTAAAACAGGTCCAGCATCCATTTTAGGTGCCATTTTCATTAAGGACATACCACTCACTTTATCACCATTCCAAATAGCTCTCTGGATTGGGGCTCCCCCTCTATATTTAGGAAGCAAAGAACCATGAAGGTTCACACAACCATACCGAGGTAAGTCCAATACTTCCTTAGGTACGATTTGTCCATACGCACAAGTCACAATTAAATCAGGGTTAAAATCAAGAATGGTTTGATAGTCTGACTTAATTTTTACTGGCTGAAACACAGGTATATCATGTTCTAAAGCCACTTCTTTGACTTCAGAATAAACAAGCTGTTGTTTTCTACCCTTTTTCTTATCTGGCTGCGTTACCACTAAGCCTACATGTATATCATTTTCTAACATCGTTTTTAATACGACACTCGCAATTTTGGGTGTTCCCATAAAAATAATGCGTCTATTTTCCATAATATCACTCCAATACTAGAGTATTATAGCGTATTTTTTTGAAGTTGTGTTGCAATAAATCAGAAATTTTGCTATAATCCATTTGCAATTTATGTCAGGAGGTGCACTTCATGCCACAGATTAAATCTCAAAAGAAACGTGTTAAAACAAATAACAAGGCTCACAAATTAGTCGTATCTAAAAAATCAGCATTGAAATCAAGTATTAAAGCTGTATTAGCAGCTGTTGATGCTAAAGATAAAGAAGCTGCTGTAGCAGCTTACAACGACTGCAGTTCAAAATTGGACAAAGCCGTAGCTAAAGGTATTCACCACAAAAACTACGCTAGCCGTCAAAAAGCACGTTTAGCTAAAGCTATTAACGAAATCGCGTAATGAAGGATTAAGAAGTCATATGACTTCTTTTTTTATTATTGGAGGAAAACATGAAGAATCACGAACCAAACCAAACTACAATCGAAGCTATTGAAGAAGGAAGAAGAATAATGTCTGATCCAAACACACCGAAATACTCTAGCATCGATGAGCTAAAAGCGGCATTAGATATATGAAATATGGTATAGAATTTATGACTCGTAGGTACACATTCCGACTTATTTTAATAATAAACGCTAAATGCCCATTTGTATTTAAAAAGGATTTAAAGCAAAATTCCTAATACAGTTAAATTGGTCCACCTTTACTGGAGGGCCTTTTTGATTATCAGATGACAAAAGGTGGAGTCTTGCTAATTGAAGATTCCACCTTTTCATAAGTATTCCTAAAAAATCAAATCTGGTAAGTTTTTCTGTCGGTTGTCGACAATGATTAGACATGAGCATTTACCGTCTCTCATCCGACCACAACTTTTATAGATGCTTACCACATCTAAAGGTATTTCTACCTTCAAAAGGATTATCCAGTTTCTAGTTGAAATTCAATCAAATAGTTTTTCGTTCTATATTAAAGTACATAATAGGCTACCAAATTCATGCAAACAATTAATGGACATAAATAGTGTCAATTATTCTTCAAACATATAGATGTACTTGGAGGCCTACCATGAATAATTATTTCGTTTCTATAAGAAAAGACATCCAAAACTCCGTTGTTTTAAGACGGAGAGGGATGCCAGTTTGAATATATACATAAGCTGTATACTTATGTCAATTCCAAAACATTATATCAACCAGATTATCATTTATTTATATTCAGATAATCATGAGGTGTGATACTTAAAATTTTCGATTTTTCAAAGTCTTTTGTATTCCTTGTTAAAATATATTTAGCTTTTTGTCTTTCCGCAATTGCAGAAACAACAGCATCTTCAAAATCTGAAATGTCACTGGAAAGAGCTTTTTCAATATCTGCTCCCCTTGTATCTGATATCTTTATTAAATCTAAAAGATTTCTTATACATTCTTTTGCCTGTTCATTGCCAATGTATTTTCTTGCAATATAGAATATGTCTGTGATTGCCGAAACTGATACAATAATAGTATGATTATCAATACACTTATTTAGTGCATTATAAGAATCTTAATATACAAAAAAGCGGCTCTCTTTTACATAGAATATCTATAATCACATTTGTATCAACTAATATCTTCATCGCTTAGAAATCCTTTCATTTTTTATATTTTCAGTCTCTTCGTCAGTTAATGAAGGCAATATACCAACTAAATTATTTAATGATCTTTTCTTTGCCTGCTTTGGAGAAATAATACGTGCAATCTCTATTCCTTTATTTGTAATAATAATTTCTTCTTTGTTTGCCATAGCTAAATAATCACTAAGATGACTTCTTAATTCTGTGGTATTGACTTTCATAGCGTTCCCCTCCGCACATTATTTATAATATTAACGTACATAGAAAGCAACAGTAATGTACATTCTTTCAATTTGCTTTTGTCAGTTTGCAATGATAATTAATATTGTTATAACAGCTATTAATAATGAAACCAAAAAAGAATGAACAAGGTTAATCCTTGTTCATCATTAAGTTTAGACAGAAATATTCAAAACCATCATCCTTATCAATCTTCCCCATTTTCATTTGTTGATCAAAATCAGCAAGTAAAGATAGATTGTAAAGTAAGGCTTCACTTGAAAAGCGCATGGCCTTCTGCATATTCAGTTTGACTCTGTATGGATTGGCCTTTAATTCTTGGGCAATCGTAGCCTGTGCCTTTCCTTCATCCATTAATACGCGGACTTGAAATAGAAAACGAATTTGACTAGCTAGTAGTGCAACTATCGCAACTGGCTGCATATTGAGCTTTCTAAAGTTACGGTAGTAGGCTAATAGTAGAATTCCATTTTGGCTAAAGAAGGCATCTACCATTTTAAAGATGTCATTCATAGGTTCTACAACCAATAGGTTTTGTACATCTTCCAGCGTTGGATTTTTTGAATAGATGGAAATCTTTTCAATTTCATTTTGGATGCACATTGGATCTAATCCCATTCTTCCTGTCATCCAGTCTAATGTTTTAAAATCTACCTTTACACCATATTCCTTTAGTTTATCTTGTACATAGAACTTTTGTGACTTTTCATCTAAAGCTAGACAAGAATACAATGTAGCACAATTACTGATTTCTTTGACCTTTTTCTTTCTTGTATCCAGTTTATCGCTAGGACATACTAAGACTAGAATCATGTCTGTGTCTTTTCTTACTAGAAAGGGATCGACTTCATAATTCGTTGTATTTTTACTTGATAAGAAGGTGCAATTGTTGACAATGATCATCTTGTCATCATCAAAGATGGAATAGGCATCTAAATCTTGTAGAACATTCGATATTTCATCTGTTTGGGCATCATATACATTTACGTTTTCTTGAATGTGATGTCTTTTTTTAATGGCCTCTAGCTTCATAGAAACCATGCTTTTGTCTTTTCCGTATAAAATATAAATCATGCCCATATTATACCAAACATTCCATCGTTTGTGACAAGAAATGAAAGGTGATGCAAAGAATAAATCGCAATACTCCCACAATCACTCGTGCATAATGTATTGATATGCAGGTTTTCTAATGTTTTGAGTGTTTCAACACTTGGATGACCATACCTATTTTTATATCCACAACTTATAAGTGCAATCTTACAATCTAAAGAATCAAGAAAGTCTGGGTCTGAACTTGTATTCGAACCATGATGGCCTACTTTTATGACATCCGCCTTTAAATCATATTCAGACATCAATTGTCTTTCAATTTGTTTACTGGCATCTCCCATAAAAAGATAGGTTAAATGATCATAGGTAAAATAGCTGATAATACTTGAATCATTGGTATCTTTAGCTTCTCTTTCACTTAATAATAAATAAAATGGATAGTCTGCATTGACGATTTGATTTGAATCTTCTATGACTTGTTTGATTTCTATTTTATCTTTTAGAGTGTCATAACCTCCATTATGATCAAAGTCATCATGTGTAAGAATTAGAGTATCAATCGTATGAATGTTCTTGTTTTCAAGAAATGGCATAATGATTCGTTCGACATTATCCCGATATAGGTTTTGACCACAATCAATCATCACTACACTTTTATGGAAAGGTTCTACAATCACACTGCAGTCGGCTTGCCCTAGATTTAATGTATAAACTTGAAAGAATGGATTACAATATATTTCTAGTAATGGAACAAATAGTATCAATAGATATTTCCATTTAAAGTGTTTTAAACATTGTATGTAGAAGACTATAAATAGAATCAAAAATAGGATTCTAGGCGCATAATGAATTGTAAGTTCTGGGAGTTTTAGGTTTATTAGATCCTGCACTATAAATCCAAATATAAAGATTAAACCATATAGTTTTCTAAGGATGTTAAAGAATAATAATGAAATAAGATTCACTTTCTTAAAATAAATAAACATCAATCCAATGAGTACAAGCTTTTGTACGATCCATTTGTGTTCGGTACAAAAATAAGATACGAGTTGTAATAAGAGTGGACATACAAATGATATGGATAGTACTTGATTGGGATAAAGTATTCCAAACAAAAGAATAGTGAATGCGATTTGATTGGGTTTGGATGTAAAGAATAGCGTACTCAATTGATATAGAATAAATCTTGAAAGTGAGAGTGTATACACAAAGAAATGGCCGAATAAAATACTAAACACTAAAAGTATTCTTCTTATTTTAGTCTCATCATATTTTCGCTTTAATAGATGTAAAACAATGTAGTATGCACTCATATAGCCATATCCAAGCATCGTATAAATTTCATCAATCGTTTCATCGTGTATGCCATAATATAAAGATAAGACAATGGAAGAATTGGGTTTTGACTTTAAATAGTTGTAGAGTCTAGACTTGAGTGATGTTGATTTATGGATAATTTCTATAGAGTTTGTCTTAAACCTTATGTTCTTATTCTCATTGTACTTGGTAAAACTAAATAAAGTAAAATTATCATCTGTATGAATGGGTTCTATATGTTTGACTTTGACTTCATCTTGAAAGCTTAGATCTAAATCTGTTTGAATAAAAATTTTAGAACCTTTATTTTTACCAATACAATACCCTTTCTTGATTTCAACAACTTTATAAGTTTCATATGTTTTAAATTCTTTTGGATATACAAGAATACAACTGAATAGGCTCAATAAAATAAATAGAGCTAGGATTCTTTTATCTTTAAACCGATAGTATAGATAGACAAGAAAGAAGAGTGTGAAGCAGAATATACAAAGCATATCTTTTAAGATTAGACAAGCTAAAAAGCCTAATGTGAGGATCAACATCATAGGCATATCTTATCCTTGATTTTATTAAACATGGCTTCTCCAATGCCTTTGACATCTTGGATTTGTTCTAAAGATTGAAATGTGTTATTTGTTCGATACTCAATGATCCTTTGGGCAATAGCCGGACCAATGCCTGGAAGGGTTTGTAGTTCTTCGAGTGTGGCACTATTAATCGATATGAGTTTTACTTCTTGTTTTTCTGGAATCACCACGACATCTTTATCTTGTAGGATATAGTTAAAGCTAATTCTAGATGTATCACTGTTTTCTAATAGGCCGCCACTTATTTTAATCAAACTTGAAATGGAGCTATTTCGCTTTAAAGTATAGACGCCTGGATTTTGAATGGCACCCTTGATTTCTACTTGCATCAATGTGGGCTTAGCTTCTTGAAGTGTTATTGGTGTATATCGGTTAAAGCAGGTAAAGGTAAAGAAAATAAAGAGACAAAAAAAGAGAAGAGTTCGTTTCATAAATATCACCCTTCTCTTATACGTAATTTTTTGATGTTTTTCTATTTAATTTCAAGAATTTTTACATCATATGGTTCTTCAACACGTCTTACAGTACATACATCTCCAACTTTGTGGTCCATGATAACTTCTGCAAGTGGTGTTGTGTTTGAAAGCTTACCATTGAATGGATCCGCTTCAATTGTACCAACGATATTGAATGTTACTTCTTCATTGTCAGATAAATCTAAGATTCTAACAGTTGATCCTAGTTTTACAACACTCTTTTTCTTTTTATCTTCCGCATTATCGGCTTCACTAATGATTTCTGCATTTTTGATCATTGCCTCTAATTCACGAATACGACCTTCGACTTGGGCCTGGTGTTCTCTGGCTGCATCGTAGTCGGCGTTTTCGGACAAGTCACCTTGTGCACGAGCTTCCTGCAACTCAACGATAACTTCCTGACGAACTTTATGAACTAGGTTTTCATGTTCATTGACTAAATCATTATAACCTTCTTGGGTAACGTAAAATTTTTCATTTGCCATGTGGTATCACTCCTTGTATTTAGCACAAAAAATTATAACATAATCCTTAAATTATGCAAAACATTGTTACAGATTTAAGCCTAATTCTTCACATTTCTGTAAATGTTCTTCGTATGTTTTTGTATAATATACTTTGCCATCTCCATAAATATCAGCCGCAAAGAATAGATAATCTGTTTTTTCTGGATTTAATACGGCTTTAATGGCTTCATCCCCCGGATTCAAGATGGGTCCAATAGGTAAGCCTTCATGTAAGTACGTATTGTATGGTGAATCAATTTCCGGATTGGTTTCACAATCTTTTGGATCATTGAAATCATCATATAATGCATAACATACCGTTACACTTGATTGTAGTTTCATACCTTGATCTAAACGGTTGTAGAAAACACCGGCAATTGTTTTCATATCACTTGGTTTGCTTGCTTCAAATTGAACAACACTAGCCAAACTGATGATTTGATGGATCGATAAGTCACTTTGATCAAATGCCTTTTTATTTTCTTTATACATCACATCAAACCGATCGAGTAGAACGCGTGTAATATCATCCAAAGAATCTTCTTTTTCCAAGAAATATGTGTCCGGGAATAAATAACCTTCCAATTTCACTTTATAATTGTCGTTATTTAAATCATTCACATTGATGAAGGAATAATCCTTTGTGAGTTTTTTAATATATGAAATATCATTCCATTGATTTAAAATGTCTTCCGTAGAATACTTACCATCATAAAGTGATGATATTTCGGCCGCAATTTCTTTGGCCCATTTGCCTTCCGGTATTTTTAAAACAAGAGCATCCTTCTTTAATTTCGTACTATCTTGAAGTGTGGATAGAATGTTTTTTACACTCATCCCATTATCCAATTCAAAAGTACCCGCCACAAAGTTTGTGTTGTGACTTGCCTTGGCATACAACTTGGCAACACTCGCATTTGAGATTAGATCCTCTTTTTTCAAATTCTCTAACACAGAATCAAATGATTCATTGTTTTTAATGGTAAATACTACTTCCTTATCCCCGTTGCCCGTACTTGATAATCCATTCTTTACGACAAAAACCGAACCAAGACCGGCGATAATTAAAATGAATACAACGACTAATAGGACAACTCTTACAGAATTGACTTTTCGCCTAGTCGGCATTTTCCTCGTCCTCAACAAACGTGTTGATTACTTCTTCGACCATTTCCCATTCGGCTTCCGATTCGATAGGAATCAACTGACCTTTGTCGTCATAGCGAGATGCGAATACTTCGCCCTCGTCATTATCTGGATCTTGGAAAACCACATATTGACATCCCGTTTCATCACTGTCGAAAGTGAATAGGATGGTCATCTTTTTTTCGTTTCCGTCTTCGTCATATACATATAAACTATTTGAATCTAACATAAATATACTTTTCCTTTCAAAAATAAAGGAGGACTTAGAATCCCCCGTTTTGTCTGTCTAAAAAACTCTGTAAAATTTGAACGGCAGCCATCTGATCAATTACTTTTTTACGTTTCTTTCTAGAAACATCCCCCTGTAGTAAGATTTTTTCGGCCGCAACCGTTGTTAGTCGCTCATCCCATAGATGAACTGTAATACCCGAAGATTCTAATTTCTTGGCAAATTCACAAGATATTTCACCACGAATTCCGATATCTCCATTCATGTGCTTTGGCAAGCCTAAAACTACTTCTTTAACTTTATTTTCTTTTAATAGCTTTAAAACTTCTTCTAAACAAGCATCATAATCATCCGATTCAAAACGCACTGTCGTTAAAGCACGACACGTAATATGAAGGGCATCACAAATCGATACACCACAAGTTTTTGAACCAAGATCTAAACCAATTATACGATCCATTATTTCTCTAAATACGCACGTACAAGTTCTTCAATGATTTCATAACGTTCAATCTTTTGAATCAAGTTACGAGCATTCTTGTGAGAAGAAATATACGCTGGGTCGTTACTAATCAAATAACCAGCAATCTGATTTTCTGAATTATAACCACGTTCTTCCAAAGCATCACTTACTTCACGAAGAATCATCTTGATATTCTCACGACGAATCTCTTCCGTAGTAAATGTCATTGTTTCGGTAATGTCTTTCATAATTTCACACTCCTTAACACGTTTTTATTATATATGAATCTCAATCAAAAAGAAAGCGATTTATCTAAAAGTGAGATATTCGAGCCCTAATAAACACTTGATTTTAATCATATTGAACTAACACACTCTTACGAGTGTGGGCTTTTTTTATAAAGCCTAGTTCTCTCCTGATTTATATTTTATCAT
>NZ_CAKVMR010000029.1 GCF_934772795.1 uncultured Holdemanella sp. | reverse complement strand
CAACATTGAAAAAAGGGCCGGCATAAGCCTACCCTTCCAATTTTTGAAATGCCTTTTCCCTAAATCTTTTCTTACACAAATAATAATCCACCAATAAAATAATCAATGAAAAATCCACCTGCACAGGAAAGAACATCTTAAATAATATACATAAAATCAAAGATAAAACATCCAAATAGACAAAGTCACGAACCAAATCATAACGCTGAAGTGTTCGATACTTCGTACGCACATTGACCAATGAAAATACAAGTGCTGCACATCCGACAATAGCATCCACACTAAAGTTCACAACATAACTTGAAAACAAGACGGCCTTTAAAAAGAACAAAGTCAATGTCACACTCATCACAAGCATCATGTTACAAATCTTTAGCTTTTCATCATCCCGAACCACCATTTTTTCGGCATGTTTTTTAAACGTAGAACTCTTAGAAAACTGACGATACAAACGATCTACTTTCTTATCAAAACCATCTTCTTTTTTTGAATTCACAAGATCGATCATCAATTCCTTTTTCGCATCAATCAAATCCGACTTCTCTATTCTTTGAATGATTACTTCTCTAGACATACAGATTCAGCTTCTTCAATCTGCACATTTGTTTCATAGAATTCCTTCAATGCGATAATCGCATATTCAGTATCCTTAACACCTGCAGTTTCAAAACTAGAATGCATCGCAAGCTGAGCCAAACCAAAGTCTACCGCATGCACACTCACCTGTGTATTTGATAAGTTACCCAAAGTAGAACCACCCACTACATCACTACGATTCGCAAAACTTTGTACAGGAACATTCACATTCTGACATACACCTGTAAATAAAGCGCGACTAAATGCATCTGTCGTATATTTCTGGTTTGCACTTTCCTTAATCACAATACCACCATTCATAGTGACAAAGTTTACGGCATCCGTCTTTTCTGCATGATTTGGATGTAGAGCATGCGCATTATCACAACTTACTAAGAAAGTTTTCGCGATAGCCTGATAATATTCATCCTCTGTTTTACCTAAACCACTATTGATACGATGTAATACATCTTTCAAGAAAGTAGACATTGCTCCCTGTTTTGTGTTTGAACCCACTTCTTCATTGTCGAAGCAGCAATATACATTGACACTCTTTTCATTTTCAGCCTCAATAAATGCCTTTAGTGAAACGAATGCACATTGTAAATCATCCAATTTAGGACTTGAAACAAATTCATTTTCCAATCCCCAAACTAAACCTTTTTGACGATTCACTAAGAATAAGTCTTTACCTAAGATATCCTCAGCCTTAACGCCCAATTCATCCGCAACCATCTTGTCAAAAGCACCCTTTTTAAGAGCTCCACAAGAGAACATTGGACACAAATCAATCTGACGATTATATTTATAACCATTGTTGACTTCACGATTGAAGTGGATAGCCACATTTGGGATCATTAAAATATCTTTGTCGATATATAATAATTTAGATTCAATCTTAGAACCATTACGAACAAGCACACGACCCGCGACCGTTAATGGACGATCAAACCAAGTGTTGTCGATCATACCACCATATGCTTCCACGTCTAAACGCAAATATTCATTTGGACCCGCAAGCTCAGGCACATTTTTAACTTTGTATGTAGGTGAATCCGAGTGACTTGCACACATTTGGAAATGATAAGAATCCAAATCATTCCCCACCTTAAACGCAATTAAACTTGAGTGGTTACGAATTGTATAATATTTTCCACCCGCTTTAACATCCCAAGCACTAGACTCAGGAAGATACGTGAATCCAGCCTCTTCTAAATATGTACGAATCGTTTTAATAGAATGAAACATACTAGGACTTGATTCAATAAATTGAATTAATTCATTTGAAATTTCTATTGTATTCATGATTAAACATCTCCTCGACTATAATTATCCACAAATAAGAAGAAAAGGCAAAATTAATTTTTTGCCTCTTTTTTCTTGATTGCTGGTAAAATCAATCCTAAAGCTGTTAATACAACTGGAGTGATAATATTTAAGAATGTAGTATACATATCCCCTGCTTTATACATACCAAGTAAGCAGCAAGCAGCCGTTAACACAAAGCACCAAGCACCAAATACGATCGCAACTGTGTTGTTGTTCACAAATTTATAGTCACGGTGGAAAAGATCTGTTTTCTTACGCAACATAACATAAGCGAAGAATACCCACAAGTAACGCATTGGCATTGTTACGGAGTTTAACTGAGTCAACTGACGAAGTACTGTATCTGCATTTGGAACTAAAGCCTGAGCCAAGATGATTGCACCCGCAAGAATATCAACCATGATAATACCATTTGAATATGCACCTGCATCATTCTTGTGCAATAACTTAGTTGGAATATATTGACGAGCATCTTCGTTGTCTAATAACATTCGCAAAGGAGCATCAATACTAATAACTAATGTAGAGAATTGTCCAATACAGTTACAAGCTGCATAAACGATCATCAATACGTTACCCATACCATAGTATTCACCTAATTTTTGGAATGCCCAATACGAACCATTCGCATTGTATGAGTCAAAGTTTGCATCGATTACAGCTGGATCAAACATCATACCCATCGCAATTGTACCAAAGATAGCACAGATGATAACCATGATAGCTGCGAAAATCATACTCTTAGGAAATCCTCTACTAGGATCTTCAACTTTATTTACATAAGGTGAAATCTTTTCACATCCACCAACCGCAAATACTAAGATTGACAATGAACTGAAATATTTCCAGTCAAAAGTTGGAATCAAGTTTTTGAAACTGAAATCCATAGCTAAATATCCACCATTTGGATTGATAGCTGGAGCCGCAAACATCATTACGATATAAAGAATACTCATAACGAACATACTAGAACCAGCAATTGTAGCCATTTTCTTCAATGGGTTTAAACCACGACTTGCGACATAACTAAATAGTAATAAAACAGCTAAAGTCGCAAACTGTACAGCTTTTGTGTTAAAAGATGCATAAGTTTCTGAGTTTTGGAAAATCATCCAGCTTAATGCTTTCAAACCACCAGAACCCTTAGAAGCAATGTACGTAATGTGACATGCCCAATACGTCCAACCAGCATAGTATGCTGCCTTAGGACCTGTTGTTTCGTGAATCCAAGAACTTACACCTCCACCTGAATTTTTGAATGCTGAACCAAGTTCACCTACCATTAATGCATAAGGAACGAAGTACAACGCAAACATCAAAATCCAAGAAAAGATAACTTGAATTCCGTTGAAGTACATAAATCCGTTTAATACGTTTCCAAAACCCCATAGAGTTGAAAAGCACATAAACGCAAGTGTGTACCACTTCATTTTTTGTGAATCATTCATTTTTACTCTCTCCTCTTTCACTCACTTTTAATTTTACCCAACCCAAATGACATTTGTCAACTTGAAAACCAAATTCACCATTTTTTACATACCAGAAAAAGAAAAAGAGCCGAAGCTCTTATTCTAAATTCACCTCAATTTTTGTGTCCGTAGAAATTGTTGTTCCTTCTTCTACATTTTGACTTGTTACCTTACCATAACCACTCGTCTTAATACTAATACCCGTAAGCTGCCAGAAAACCGTTAAGTCCTTCCTTGTCCAACCCGACATATTTGGCATCGTAATCTTATTTCCATTCGTCAACACAAAGACACGATCATTCGAATTAATTGTTACCGATGCATCCGGATATTGTTCAATCACACTTGAACCATCCCCAATCACTTCTAAATGCACCTTTTTATCTTTCATCTTCTCATGCGCATAATCAATCGTATGATTCACTAAACTAGGCATATCATAACTTTCCCAAGCCTCATACGACTCTTGTGTATCATTTGCAGGTGTCGTTGAAATACCACAAGTCTGCAACGTATCTCGCACGATCTTTTTAAATGGTTCTGCCGAATACGAAGTAATATTTGGCGAAACCAAACCATAATACACCATGATTTTCGGATCATTAGCTGGTGCTGCCGCCATAATACTTGAAGTATGATAATCCGGATCATACTTACCTAAACCCGTATTATAGATCTGACCTGTACCTGTCTTCATCAAAAGATCTACACCATCCACTTTAAAACGCGCACCACTCGCCCCATCATCCGTAACATGCGACATCAATTCCTGCACTTCTTTTGCGGTTGTACTAGAAATTGGTGTACCCACGGCCTTTTTCTTATACTTCTTTTCAACCTTACCCGTATCACTATCCACAATCGAATCAATCACATACGGACGGACCATCGTACCATCATTAAAAATAGCTGTATAGGCTTGGCACAACTGCAACACCGTAATGGAACTAGCCTGACCAAATCCTGTTGATAAATAATCGGTAGGAAGACCAATATTTTTAACTCCCAAAGACTGATCGACATAAGGTGTATTCACTTTTTGAAAGAAGCCAAACGCATCCAAATACTTACTGTATTGTGAATAATTAATATAGTTCGCCAATAACTCACAAATGGCAACGTTACTTGAAAAAGCTAAACCTTGATCAAATGTAATCTCACCAAAGTTTTCATCCAACGCATCCGCAATATATGGATATGGCGAATTGGTTCCAATCGGCAAACGCGTGATCTTACCTGTACTTGCATCATAATCATACCAAAATTGATAGGACACATACGTCTTATTATATGGATACACATTGGTATCAATAGCTGTCGCATACGTAAATGGCTTCATTACCGAACCTGGCTCATACGTACTTGTACTAATCGCATCTTGATAGCTTGGAATTTCCTTATGTTCATTTTGATCAAAGGTAGGATAGCTAGCCCAAGCCAAGACTTTACCCGTTTCCACTTCCATCACAATGCACCATGCCGATTTGGCATTCTCATTTTCCATAGTCGACTGTAATTGTGTTTCTACCGTTGACTGCAATTCCGAATCCAAAGTCAGCACAACATCTTTACCATTCTTAGATTGTTCAATCACCTTTGTCGTACCCGGAAGTTTTGAACCATCCACCGTCTGCTGATATTGTTCTTTTCCATTTTTACCCTTTAATAACGCATTTAAAGAAAGCTCTAAACCAAGCTTACCTTCAATGGATTGTTTATCTTCATCATATGCCGCAAACCCAATTAGATTGGAAGAATATGGCGTAGCCGGATAATAACGAGATACCGCATCAATAAAGCCAATACCAGGAATCTTTAATTTTTTGATTTCTTTCATCAACGACTTTTTAATACGCTTCGTTCCCGAACCAAGTTCGGTCTGCGACTTGCCTGCCTTTTTAGCCGACTTCATGATTTTGACTAACGCCTTCTCATTGACATCCTCACCCAAAACACTCTTTAGTTTTTTAGCTGTTGATGAAATATTTTTGACATAATTCGGGTTCCCATTGACATCCACAACACCCTTATCCAAATAAGCCACGACTGTGTAGGCCTGTGTTTGTTGGGCAATCACCGTATGATTTCGATCATAGATCGTTCCACGCTTGGCTGTGACTGTTTTTTCAACAATACTTGACGCAATTCTTTCGTCCAATGCATTTTTTTGGGACCATAAATGTTTATGGCTCACCATAGTGAAAAGAACATTAGCTACTACTAATGTTCCAATTAATGTCATTCGACTAATCATTTTTAACAGTTCTCTATTACTTTTTCGAACTGACATTATACATCACCACTCCATCTAGTCATTCATTACATATATATTATTTTCATTATCAGAGACCTGATTGTCAAGCATTCCTAACAGTCTGCCCTTTTCCTGTAATGTATTGACTTCATTCTGGAGCTCTTCAACAGTTTGTTCTTTCTGCGCAATTTCATCACTCAATTGTGACTCTTCTACAGAAAGCGAAATGTTCATTGAATTTACATATGTTTTTGATACGAAGTAGAAGACCGCAGATAACACAAATAAAGTTAAAACAAGCACTCTTGTTAATCTAAAACTTCTCTGCATATGCATCATCCTTTCTTCTCTATCCCTCTTAGTTTGGCACTGTGTGCACGATTATTATTCTCTAATTCTTCACTACTTGCTAAAACCGGCTTTCGATTCACCAGCTGATATTCTAAATTTTCTGTCCCCACTTGTGGCAACCGCTTATTTACCTTTTTGGCAACGGCCACCTCTTTAAAAATCTCTTTCACAATTCGATCCTCTAGAGAATGAAATGTAATTACTGCCATAATTCCATGTGGCTTCAACATCGTTAAGCCATCCTGTAATACGGTTTCTAACTGTTCTAATTCATGATTTACTTCAATGCGAATTGCCTGAAACGTCTGCTTTGCCGGATGCCCCTTCTTTCTTAGAACAGCTGCCGGTAATGCCGATTTAATGACATCCACCAATTCAAATGTCGTTTCAATCGGTGCATTTTCCCTGGCACTACAGATTTTATTGGCAATCTTTACCGCAAATGGCTCTTCACCATAACGTTTTAAAATACGAATCAAATCCTCTTTGTCATACGTATTTACTACTGCATAGGCATCTAATTCTTGTGACTGATCCATACGCATATCTAATCGCGCATTCGAACGATAGCTAAACCCCCTTTGGCCATCATCAAATTGTGGACTCGATACACCAAGATCCATAAATATTCCATCTACTAAAGTAACACCACGCTTGGCAAGTTCACTCTTTAAATTCTCAAATGGAGAATGAATCAAAGTGAAATTATCCCCTATTGCCTGCAAACGCGGTGTACTTTCATCAATCGCATTTTGATCACAATCAAACGCATATAAATGTCCGCTTGTTAAACGTTTCAAGATTTCACTACTATGTCCCCCTCGACCTAGCGTGCAATCTACATAGATCCCATCTTCTTTTATTTGTAGCATGTCAATCGATTCATTCAATAATACACTAATATGTTCCATTCATTACTACCCCATAATTTCTGATAAGTGTTCCGCTGCCTCTTCAAAAGATGCACTCTGCTCTTCTTCTAAAGCTTCCCAACGCTCTTTAGACCAAATTTCCAAATGGTTGGCGACACCTATAATCAAACATTCTTTTTCAAGTCCAGCCAAGGCGATTAAAGAGGATGGAATCAAAATTCGTCCCTGACTATCCATTTCACATTCTGCTGCTTTTGACAACATCATACGCTGATACATACGCGCATCCTTATTTGTCGAAGGCAAAGTTGATAGCTTTTGATACACTTGCTGCCACTGCTCTACCGTATATACATACAGGCATCCATCAAGTCCTCGGTTTACGACAACATGTTCACCTAGTTCCTCACGAAACTTAGCTGGCATAATCAATCGCCCCTTACGATCTATGTTATGCGCGTATTCCCCCATGAACATGTGTCTTCACCCCCACTCTATGACACAATATGCTACTTTGTACCACTATAATACATCATTCCGTTCAAAAAGACCACAACATTATCAAAAAATGCATTAATTTTTTAATTCCTTAGTTAGTCAAAAAATAACCACATATTTAAACCTCATTTGTTGTTTGATTACGCTTACACGCCTATTTTTAGCGTTTTTCTTTTGACAAACATGCTCACTTTGATATAATCAACACGCATAAGGGAGAGATGATATGAGTTTTCTATATTTTATTTTGGGACTTTGTCCCATTTTGTGGCTTATATTTGCGCTAACCGTACTTGGATGGCCCACATATAAAGCTGCCTTTGGTTCTTTGATTATTTCTGTACTACTATCTGTTGCGATCTGGCAACAAAGTTTTCTAAATACGGTAACTGCCGCTTGTGAAGGCTTCTTAATGGCTCTATGGCCTATTATTGTTGTGATTATCGCAGCCGTATTTACATATAACTTGTCACTACGTACACGCGGTATGGAAATCATTAAACAAATGATTACTAGCGTTTCAAGCGACAAACGAATTCTTGTTCTACTAGTCGCATGGTGCTTTGGTGGATTTATGGAAGGTATGGCCGGCTTTGGTACTGCCATTGCCATTCCTGCAAGTATGCTTGTAGCTTTAGGTTTTGATCCATTATTTTCTTGTTCAGTTTGTCTAATTGCTAACGGAGTTCCCACTCCATTTGGTTCAATTGGTATTCCAACGGTCACTTTGGCTAATTTAGTTGGACTTGAAAATGCCCAGCTTGCCTTTACACAGACACTTCAATTAGCTCCATTTATGTTATTATGTCCATTCTTGATCGTCATGGTGACAGGAAAAGGATTTAAGGCATTAAAAGGTGTGACAGCAGTCACTTTAGTTTCTGGATTAAGCTTCTTGATTCCTCAAATGATTGTTGCTAAATTTGTAGGTTCCGAATTGTGTGTAGTCGTAGGAAGTGTATGTTCATTATTATGTACGATTCTTTTGGGTTCTAAAGTAAAACCAAATCCAGAATACGAAATGAAGTTAGAGGCACATGAAAAAATTACAATTAAAAAGGCATTATGTGCTTGGTCACCATTTATCTTTATCTTCATCTTCTTATTATCTACTTCGAAATTAGTAGCCCCAATCAATACATACTTATCAAAGTTCGCATCTACAGCCGTTATTTATACAGGAGACAATCCAAGCACAATGACATTTACTTGGATCAACACACCAGGTGTATGGATCTTCTTATCGGCTATCTTGGGTGGCTTGATTCAAAAAGCTACATTTAGAGATTTCAAAGTGGTATTTATTGCCACAATCAAACAGATGTCACAAACGATTATTACGATGTTATGTGTACTAGGCTGTGCTAAAATCATGGGATATGCGGGTATGATTGCTTCTATCGCATCTTTTGCGATTGCGATTACAGGAAGCTTCTATCCATTCTTTGCCCCATGGATTGGATGTCTAGGAACATTTGTGACAGGTTCAGGAACAAGTTCAGGCGTTTTATTTGGTGCCGTACAAGAAAGTGCAGCCCAAAGCTTGAATGCCAATCCATATTGGATTGTCGCACTAAACTCTTTGGGTGTGGCAGCCGGTAAAATGTTATCCCCACAATCCATCGCCATCGCATTAAGCAGTGTAGATGGACAAGGTCAAGATTCTAAATTATTATCGAAGATCTTACCTTATGGTGTTGGTTTTATCATCGTCATGAGTTTTGTGGCTTACTTTGGTCAAATGGTATTCTAAGGTAAAAAAAGAAAAAAAACATGGCTTAGGAAATTTTCCTAAGCCATTTTAATTGCCTGTACTGCAACGCATCCAGGTCCACCCTGCGTAATAAATGCAGGAGATAAAGGATATATCACAACTTTTACACCTTCAAACGTTTCTTTGATTTTCTTTTCAAACATCATCGCAAGTTCTTCATTAAAAGCATGTGAAATGTAGAATGTATAATTGGAATCAAAACCATTATTTTTAAAATCTTCAACCACCATATTGACAGCCTTTTTATAAGTACGACTCACGCCAAACTTATCTAAGCCCATGCCATCAACGCCTTTTTTCAAAATTGGAATTAATTTTAATGCACCACCCAATGTAGCTGCTAACCCTTTGATTCTTCCACCACGAACTAAGAATTGAAAATCAACAGGAACAAGATACGACTCTTCCTGCATACGACTTTGTACGATCATCTTTACGATATCCTTGGCACTTGCCCCATTATTTGCCATTTCTAAAGCCGTATCCACCATCAAACGATGTGGCCCACACAATGTTTGAGTATCTACGACATGTACTAAGTCCGGATTGTCACAAGAATTCTTTGCCATCATAGCCGTCTGGTACGTTCCACTTAAACCAGAAGCCATCGCAATATCGATCACTTCATCACCATCTTTAGAAAGCTCATTATATAAATCAATCTTTTCACCAAGACTTGGCTGTGAAGTTTTTGGAATCTTGTGATCTTCAATCATAGTTAATAATTGTGTACTTGTGATATCCTCAAAATCTCGATATGTTTGTGAATCAACAGTAATATTCAAAGGAACAATCGACAACCCTTTTTCTTTTGCCGATTCAATCGAATACAAAGTCGATGAATCAGAAATAATATGAATCATTCTTTTTTTTACCTCTCTTTAAATAAACAATAATATAGATATACAAATAAGTCAATACATCTAGTATTAATTTCTAGATTGTGTAAGATTTTATTTTATGTTACAATCAAAGTATGAAAAATTATACATTCCCAAGATGGACAGACCTACCCGAAATTGACCTATATATGGACCAAGTGATTACCTACATCAACGAGAAATTAAAAGATACATATTTCTATGATGAAAAGTTCATCACCAAAGCTATGATCAACAATTATGTCAAAACAGGCATTGTCCATCCTCCAGTTAAAAAGCACTACACAAAAAGTCATTTAGCTTACTTTTTGGTTTTAACCATCCTAAAAAGATGCTATTCCATGCAACAAATCACATCTTTACTTCATATTTATACAAATATGAAAGATTCAACCATCGAACAAGCCTATGACTTATTCATATCTCGATTTGAAGATTCATTAAATGACGTCTTCAAAAACAACCGAAATACAATCGTATTTGAAAACGCCAACCACGAACAAGAATTGATGGATAATGTCATTCAATGCATCATCTATAAGATGCATACAGAATATACCCTAAAAAAATACAAACAAGAATAGAGAGCAATCTCTATTTTTTATTGTATAGACAACAAAATTACACTTTTTAAAAGCTTACATTTTCAAGATAGAGTTGCCGAAAGAAAATCCAAAAAATCTTACAACAGAAGACCATGAATTATAATGACGAGAGTTACAAATACTCTCTCAAATCTTACAATTCTTAACTAAAGAAAATTGCCATCTCAGCTCACTGCATTTTGGCATATGAACTGAAATGGCACTAGAATCACTGTGCTATATACAAATCTTTTATTTCCTTCAAAATCTGATCTTTCGTTCTTCCTACTAACCCCAACTGTTTAAGGTCAATGTTTTCATTTTGCATCCGCTGTACAAACTCTTGAATATCCATATAAACTGGTTGAGGAGCCGTAATCTTGATTGTTGGATCAATCAATTCAGTCAAGCGGAAAACGTCGTTCTTATGTTTCTTGATGTTTTTGCTGTCAACATGTTCTCCTGAAGTTTTGCGATCTGTCAAATCTATCCAAGCTTTTGCCTTAAATGGAATCAAATATGCCGCATCCAAGACAGTTACTCCGTTGACAGTGACTTTCCCCTTTGTCAAAAATTCGTAGTAATCATCATCCAAAAGAATAGCAGACAGACTTGAAATATCTTCGTCCATTGGTAATGGTGTTATCACTGTATCTTCCGGAAGTTGAATGGCATCCAACTTTCGCGTGAATAGTTCGATCATCGCAGGATACTGATTTGAGACTGGATGACTAAAACGATAAAACTGCGGCACACCCGAACTCTTATTACAATGTTCATATCCAGCCTGTTTTACATATTCCCAAAATTTCTTTCCAAAATTCACGTCAAGTGCTTCGATAATCAGAACAAGGTCAATATCCTTTGTTGCTCTAAAATCCAAACCTTCCTCTGTCATCAGAATGTCACACGCCGTTCCTCCAATGATTGCATATTGTTCTTCGTTACCCTTGAACCATTCTTTAAAGCTATCAATTCCTGTAACCATCTATCTTCCTCCACAATTCATTTAACATTTCTTCAACTGCTTCTTCAACTCTTTCATCTACATCTTTTTTCAATGCCAATGCCAGTGAAAGTTCATCTACAATATTTCGTGTGGACAATTTTCGAGGATCGTATCTCCACATTTCTACGGCCACTTGTTCCGCCGAATCCTGTAAACTATTTGTCATAACATCATTCCATTGAGAGATACTTTCTGTTGCATAGCATTTGATGTTTGGCGAATTCAGCATGGAATACTCTGCCAATGCCGAATATCCACTTTCCACAAGATTTGTTGACACCAACCCTTTCGGAATATATATTGTTCGTTTTACTGGATTTTGCAGTATATCTCCTGCTTTTTTAAACAGCATTTTCGCAGAATCCTCAGAACACAAAATTCTTTGCACACCTACTTTCTTTATATGCACCATTCCTGTTTCTTCAAGCTGTTTCGATGCCCTTGATATTGAAGTAGGTGTCAATTCCAAGTCTTTTGCAGCCTGACTTGTAGACATTTCTTTTGCACCTCCATAAATGAAATGCAATAGAAGCATCTGAGCCGATGGAAGTAATTTTTTGTGTAGTTTTCTTTCGGCATTGCACCGTTGTTGCAAATACAACGCCATAAAAGGCAAATAGATCTGCCTTCCTTCTACGATAAACGGAATTCTCTCACGAATCAAATATTCTTTCTGCCGAGAAGTAATCTCTTTTAACACTAGAACAATAGGCATATTTTCATTTTTCTGTATTCTTGCAATGTGCTTTTTCAGCACTACAATTTGCTCCAATTCAGTTTTCGGATAAAGGAAAATTACCTTTTTCCCATTCATAGAAGCCATCTGCAAGCGATACCGTGTAACAATAAAGTTAGGCAAATGTTTGAAATCCACATTCTCATAAGTCACTTCAATTCCAAGAACTTTATTGAGATATTCCATAGGTTCACCACCATTCTTAACTCTTTTTTTGTATTTTAACTCTTTTTAAGTTAAGATGCAATATCAGAGTTAAGATATACTGCAAACTCACAATATCACACGCGTCAACTTCCCGCAATTTTTATACATCTATACGAAAAAACATCCCGTTGTGATGTCACAACGGGTATTTCTAATGATTCATTTTATTCTTGTACTATTCCAATATCTTAAAAGAGCAATCTCTATTTTTTTATGTCCAGTGCATGTTGGGGACAAACCTCAATACATTGACAACACAAAATACATTCTGTACCATTCTTACGCTTTCTTGAATCATCTAACATATCCACATCCATAGGACATGTATTTACACATTTTAAACATCCAATACATACATCATGATCACATTTAATTCTTAAATATGAAAAGTAACTTGCCGGTTTTAAAAACACAGTTACTGGACAAATGTACTTACAGAAAGCTCGATTATCTTTCAGCACAAAAGCCATTCCAATCCCTAAAACATAGTAAATGATATTGCCAATGATGAACGAATAAAATAAGATATTTTCTAAATCATTCACATGAAATACAAACAACAAGAATACGTATATAAACGATACCACAAATAAGACATATCGAATCCGACCTATACGTAACCGCTTATGTGGTCCCTCTTTAAAAGGAAGCAGATCCAAAATCATCCCTGTCCAACAAGCATAGCCACACCAGCCACGTCCAAAAAATAATGGACCCGCAATCTTTGCGACAAAATAATGAATGGTTGCCGCCTCAAATACACCTAGAAACAAGTAATACCAAAAGCCTTCGATCTGCATATTTTCGCGACAAATAATTCCTAAATAAATTAACATATACGATCCTACAGAAAGCTGCACAAAGTTTCTGGCATACTTATTTTTAGAAGACATTAAACTTGTACCAACACCAATACAAGTGCCTATATATGTAAAGTTCAACAAATAAAACACATTCTTCGTGGATACATATAAAAAAAGGCAACAGCCTCAAATATGAACCAAATCAATAAGGATACTCTATATTTTTTTATTTGATTTAATCTCTTTTACAGCCAAGATAATTCCTATTAAGTTACATCCAAGTGATAATCCAATCAATACACCACTTGAAAAATCACCAAAGTTACTTGTTTCATTACCACCAAATATCATTGAAGCCAAATATAATATATTCCCTACTACAATCAACCATATACCTTTCATAAGAACCCTTCTTTCTTTTACTCAGTTATATCACGATTATGTAAATTTTAAGTTAATAAACAAAAAAGAAGATGTACAACGTACACCTTCATTAAATTAGTCAACTACAACAGTCCATCCATAAGGATCTTCAATAGTTCCCCATTGAATACCTGTTAAAGTATCATATAGTTTTTGTGTTAATTCACCTGTTTTAAAATCAGAAACAGTCACTTTATCACCCTTGTAGTACAATTCACCAATTGGACTAATTACGGCAGCTGTTCCAGTTCCCCAAGCTTCTTGTAGCTTACCATTGTGACCTGCTTCCATCAATTCATCCACAGACAAATGTCTTTCTTCAATTTCATATCCCCAGTCTTTTAAGATATGTAAAATAGAATCACGAGTAACACCAGGAAGTACAGTACCTTCGCATGGAGCTGTCACAATCTTATTATCAATTTCAAACATAACGTTCATTGAACCAACTTCTTCAATGTATTTACGGTGAACTCCATCCAACCATAATACTTGAGAATAACCAAGTTCTTCAGCCTTAACCTGAGCAGCTAAACTACCCGCATAGTTTCCACCACATTTTGTAAATCCTGTACCACCTTTTGTAGCACGAACATATTCATCTTCTACATAGATCTTAACAGGGTTTACACCTTCGGCATAATAAGCACCTACTGGAGAACAGATGATCATAAATTTATAATGACTTGCCGCATGTACACCAATCGCAGCTTCTGTCGCAAACATGAATGGACGAATATATAAAGATTCACCCTCACCAGTTGGAATCCAGTCTTCAGAATACTTAACGATTGTCTTTACGGCATCCACAAACATATCCACTGGTAAAGTAGGCATACTCAAACGTTTATTGGAGTTCGCAAAACGCTTCGCATTCATTTCAGGTCTAAACAATTGAACCTTACCATCCTTTGTACGATACGCCTTCATACCTTCAAAAGTTTCCTGTGCATAGTGCAATACCATACTTGCTGGATCGAATTCCAATGGTCCATATGGTACGACTCTTGCATCATGCCATTCTTGACCAGCATCCCAATCCATCACAAACATATAGTCTGTGTAATATTTACCAAAGCCTAAAGCTCCAGTTGGTTTTTCTTTTAAGTTTTTACTTTCTACAAATTGTACTTCCATAATTTGTCCTCTTTTCTAAACACGTATGATAATATCACGTTCTGTAAATGATTTCAATAGGTTACATTTTATTTACATTCATTTTCAAAGAAATGAACAATTGTCTCAATCATGACACCCGTAGCCACTTCATCCTTATCGCTCGTTCCTGCAATATCCAAATGGATCCACTTCGTGCCTTCTTCAATAAACTCCTCCAAGAAAGCCGCAGCTAAACTTGCATTACCCCCCAAAGTCTTTGAGTTGATAATATCCGCTACCTTAGAACACTTTAATTCTGAATGGAAATATTCATCCACAGGCAAACGCCAAATCTGTTCTTTTGTAGCTTTAGAAGCTCCTAAGAAAGGCAAATAGAAACTATCATCATTACTAAAGATTCCCGTATATGTACTACCCAAAGCACGTACACAAGCACCCGTTAAAGTCGCCATATCAATGACACGAGTCGCACCTAATTTTTGAGCCATTGTCAAGGCATCGGCCAAAATCAATCTTCCTTCGGCATCCGTATTTGTGACCTCAATCGTTTTACCACTTAAACTTGTGATCACATCCCCATCGACAAAGCCATGTCCATTGATTTTATTTTCAGTAATTGGTAAAACACACACAACATTCTTTTCCACTTTTAATTCCGCTAATAGCTCTAAAGCACAAAGCATATTGGCAGCTCCACACATATCATACTTCATACCATGCATTTTCGATTTGATATTGTAGCCACCCGCATCATATGTAAGACCCTTACCAACAAGAGCTGTATAGTCTTCGTCTTCCTTACCACCATCATAGCGAATCACCACCATAAAACAAGGTCTATCCGATCCTTGATTGACCGCTAAAAGAGCACCAGCACCAATTTCTTCTAAATCCTTTTCGGCTAAAACTTCAATTTCCATACCATACTTTTCAGCCACCATTTTCGCTTCATCCACCAAATGATCCGGTGTTAAAAAGTTTGCGGGCATATCACTCATTTCACGCGCATGATTCACAATACGAGCAACCGTTTTACCTTTTTCAAATTCTTCCTTAAAACCATCACTCTCTAAATCATACACCTTCGTCTCTTTATAGCTATAAGCCCCATACACTAAGCCAAAACCAGCCGCATACGCCGTATTTTCAGTGACATACACTAAATAATCATCCGCCTCTACTTTACTAAAAGCTTCCTTGATATTCTTTTTGCCATCACCCAAACCAACGACAACAACCTTTTCACAATCCAATTGATTTAATGTATAAATCGTAGTCACCTTACCAAACTCTAAATCCAACTTTACATCTTTAAAAGCCGCTAAACTCTCCGGTAAAGTTTCCCCCTCAAATAATCCGATACAAATATTTTTCATAACTTATTTTCCCTCCGTCATCTTCTTTGATTTTTCACCACAAACACGCATAGCCGATTCCACACTCGCTCTAAAGCCCATTCTTTCTAGCTCACAAACCGCATCAATCGTAGTTCCACCTGGAGAACATACCATATCTTTTAAAGCACCCGGATGCATACCTGTTTCTAAGACCATCTGGGCACTACCTAAAACAGCCTGTGCCGCAAATGTATATGCCTTATTTCTTGGTAATCCTTGGGCTACAGCTGCATCAGCCATTGCCTCAATAAACATAAATACATAGGCAGGACTTGAACCACTCACACTGGTTACGGCATCCATCATTGTTTCTTCGACAACTTCGCATTTTCCAAAACTATTAAAAATCGATGTAATGCATGCCTTATCTTCTTCTGTTACTTTGTCATCAAAAGAAATGGCACTCATCGCTTGAAGAACTAAAGCTGGCGTATTTGGCATTGCCTTAATCACCTTTAGGTCTTTGCCAAAATATTTCTTCACATCCAAAATAGTTATTCCTGCCGCAATATCCACAATAATGACATCCGACTTAACACTGTCCTTGATTGTTTCAATCAACTTTGGATAATGCTTAGGCTTTACACTTAAGACCAATACATCACTATTTTGTGCTACTGTTTTTTCATCCAATGAAGTATTCACCCCATACTTCTCATGGAAACGATCCAAATTTTCTTGGTGATGATCACACACCCAAATTGTATTAAATAATTGATTCTTGGCAATCCCTTCAATCATGGCACCACCCATGTTTCCAGCCCCAATAAATCCTATTGTTTCTCTCATCTTTTCCCTCCTTAAATCGAATACGTCTTTCTTCTTGAAAACTCTTTTTGTTTACCCTCATTCCAATCCTCTAAGTTTCGATAATATCCCGAAATACGAGAATAGATTTCTGTTGGCTTTGAACACTTTGGACAAACCTCTTGATGCCCCAAAATATAGCCATGTTCTTCGCAAACCGAATACGTTGGCGTAATTGTGAATACCGGCACATCATAGTTTTCATAAATGGTCTTCACAAGTAAAGCTGCCATCTTCCAATCTTCGATTCCATGATCAATAAAGACCGGAAAGGAAGTGGCTCCACTATATTGATTTTGAAATTCTTCTTGTATCTTTAAAGCCTCAAAGACATCATCCGTACTGGCAACATCTAAATGCGTTGAATTCGTATAATACCCATAACTGATGATTTCCGGATACAATTCCTGATCAATTTGGGCAAAATGCGTACATACACTTTCTGCAGGCGTAGCCTCTAGATTGACTTTTTGACTTTGATTTAAAAGCTTCTGGTTTAAAAACTCTAATACTTCCATAGAAAAGATTTGTGCATCCTTCTCCATCAAATCTTTCTTTAACCAATTCGCATTCAAACAAGCCTCATTCATACCCACAATACCTAAAGTACCATAGTAATCATTAAAATCCGATATATAAGCCTTGGTATAAGGATATAAACCCGCTTCCAATAATTGATTCAACACTTGTCGTTTGACTTCAAAAGAACGAAGCGCTACATCACTTAAATTATCTAAACGCTTAAAGAAATCTTCCTTACTACTTGAAAGATAGGCTAAGCGAACTAAGTTCAATGTCACAATCCCCATACTTCCACACAAAGGTTTATAGCCAAAATAACCTTCGACATCCTTCTTTTCTTTGGTCAAAAAATAAGGCGTTCCATATTTGGCACAAGCCTTAAATAACTCTTCTTCATGCATCCAATCAAAATCTGAATGTAAGTAAAGGGCAATAATTGGAAATTGAAAACCACGACCCGAAATATCTCCCTTATTGATAACTTCAAATAAGGCATCATGTAAAATCTTCATTTCCTTTTGACAATCTCCATATGTAAAATCACATTCACATCCAGCTACAATGGCCTTTTTGTTTATAAACTCTTTTGGAACATTCCAATCCAGAGTAATCTGGCTAAAAGGCGCTTGAGTTCCCCACCTTGAAGGTATATTTATTCCATATATAAAGCTTTCTAGACAATCACTCACCATTTTGACAGATAACTTGTCCTGATGAATAAAAGGTACGAGTAACGTATCAAAATGCGCTAAAGATTGTGCACTGGCCCATTCATTCTGCATGATACCTAGAAAGTTGACCATCTGATTACATAACGTAGATAAATGTTTGGCAGGAAGGGATGAAATCATCTTATTTACAGAAGGAAGTCCTTTTAAAATCAAATCTTCCAAAGACCAGCCTGCACTGCATCCTGTCAACATATTGATATTATGTATATATAGATCCCCATTTTTATGTGCGTTGGTAATTTGGGCATCATACACTTCACTCAACCAATAATTCGAAGTGATCATACCTGAATTGGAAAGAATCAAACCTCCCACAGAATATGTAGCCATGGAGTTTTCATCTTCCAAAGAAATATTATCATGCAGATACGAATTGACTAAATGAATATATTCATTGGCCGTCGATTGAATCTTACGCACATTCTCTCTTTGTTTACGATATAAAATATACGTCTTTGCGACCGGATAATAGCCAGATTCTGATAACGTTTTTTCAACACTATCCTGAATCATTTCTACACTAATGCGATTGTCTTTGATCTTCGTTTGAAAATCCGCTGTCGCTCTAAGCACCAACAGATTGATGATCGCATCATCTTTTTCCATATGTAAAGAATCAAACGCTTTGGATATGGCCGAAAAGATTTTTGACGAATCAAAACCAACTATGGAACCATCTCTTTTTTCGACTTCGATCATGCTTGATTCCCCCTTATCTTTACATTTTTAACATATTTCTCTAATATCTTTTTATATTTTAAAACCGCTTCAAAACTAGGACGATGCAACGAATGATCAATGGTCGTTTCACTATCTTCAAAAGGCTGTAAAATCACGGTATCCACCCCTTGAATCCATTGTCCTAATTCTTGAATAGTCGTTTCATTATGTAGTTCATCCACTAAAGTTACACAAATATCATATGGTACAACCGATTTCTTTAATAATTCTAAAGACTTCTCAATATCCTTTAGATCCATATCTTCAACCCCACACGTTTTCGCATAGGCACTCGGAGCATTTTTAATATCTAGACTGACATGATCTACCAATTTTTGTGCAAGGATCGTTTTTAAACGTTCATAGAACATACCATTCGTATGAATCTTAATTTTATAGTTTAAAGTCTTCGCATACTGTAGAAAGGAAACAACCCCCTCATGCATCAAAGGCTCGCCTCCCGATATATAGATGCCATCTAAGTCTTTACGATGACTCTCTAAATATTCATTGATTTTTTCTGTAACGATCGGATACCTATTTTCTTTTAAATACACCAAATCTCTTGAATGACAATAAGGACACTTTAAATTACATCCCCCTGTATATAAAGAACAACTCAAATGTGAATCATAATCCGACAAAGATAATTTTTTTAATTTATAAAACTGCAGATTGGTCTGCTCCAAATCTGCATAGCTTCTGGCATGATTGGATAAAGTCTGATAAAACGTAGAGAAAACTTCAATCTGCTCTGCCGTTAAATCTTGTGTAATGTGATGCCACCAGTCTCTACGAATTCCATAGATTTCGGATATATGTTTTTTGGTGAGTGCCGTCGTATATAATTCTTTAGCACGCTTATCTTTGGCACTTGTTAAGATGGAAACATATCCTAAAGAGTTCAATTTTTGAACATTCTTTGTGACTGTACCCTTGTCATATCCACCAACCTGTACAATTTGTTGGAGGGAAATACCTTCATTCTCATAGATTTCAATCAAGATGGGAAGCTGGGCATAACTCAAATTCAAATCTTGCAGCATCTTATCATAATATTTTTGTGTACTTCGATACAGGATACTTGAATCCATCAATAAATCATTTTGTTTTTCCATACAAGTATTATAAGGTATTTTGATAAAGAAAAAAAGGACCGAAGTCCTTTTGAGATTATTGTGGTTTTGCGTCGAAATGTTCATCACGAACTACAACATCGTGAGCTCCACCTTCGACAATACTTGTACTTGATACTAATGTAACCTTCGCATCTTTTTGAAGTTCAGGAATTGTTAGGCATCCACAGTTACACATTGTATGACGAATCTTAGATAAAGATAAACCTACATTGTCTCTTAAGCTACCAGCATAAGGAACATAAGAATCAACACCTTCTACGAAAGACATTTTCTTGTCTCCACCAACATCATATCTTTGCCAGTTACGAGCACGAGCACTACCTTCACCCCAGTACTCTTTCATGTAGTTTCCATTCACACTTACGATTTTGTTTGGAGCTTCTTTGAAACGTGCAAAGTAACGACCCAACATAACGAAGTCAGCACCAAATGCCAACGCTAATGTGATGTGGTAATCATGAACGATACCTCCATCGGAACAAATTGGAACATAAATTCCAGTTTCTTCAAAGTATTCATCACGAGCTTTCGCAACATCAATTGTAGCTGTAGCTTGTCCACGACCAATACCTTTTTGTTCACGAGTGATACAGATAGAACCTCCACCGATTCCAATCTTAATAAAGTCAGCTCCTGCATCCGCTAAGAAACGGAAACCATCTCCATCAACAACGTTACCAGCTCCAACTTTTACGCTGTCACCATAGTGTTCACGGATCCATTTGATTGTTTCAGCTTGCCATGCAGAATATCCTTCACTTGAATCAATACATAAAACATCGACACCCGCTTCTACTAATGCAGGTACACGCGTCGCATAATCACGTGTGTTGATACCTGCACCTACAATGTAGCGCTTTTTATCATCCAACAATTCATTTGGATTGTCTTTGTGTGATTCATAGTCTTTTCTGAACACGAAAGCCTTTAAATGTTGTTCTTTATCAACGATAGGCAACTGATTTAATTTGTGTTCCCAGATCAAATCGTTTGCCTCAGACAATGTAATATCTTCATCTCCGACGATCAATTTTTCAAATGGTGTCATGAATTCCTTTACCAAGATCGAATGATCCATACGACTTTCGCGATAATCACGACTTGTTACGATACCTACTAATTTACCATCCGCTTGACCATTGTCAGTAACAGCCATTGTTGAGTGTCCTGTCTTTGTACGAAGAGCAATTACATCCTCTAATGTTGCTTCAGGGCTAATATTTGAATCGCTGCCAACAAACCCAGCCTTAGTCGATTTCACTTTACGAACCATAGCGGCTTGAGACTCAATTGTTTGACTACCGTAAATAAAACTTACTCCACCCTCACGTGCAAGTGCACAAGCCATTTCTTCACCACTAACAGCCTGCATAACAGCACTTACCATTGGAATATTTAAAGATAGTGCAGGTTCTTCACCTTTTTTGAATTTTACTAAAGGCGTTTTCAAACTCACCTTATCTGGTGTACAATCCGGACCTGTGTAACCAGGAATCAATAAATACTCACTGAACGTTCTAGATGGTTCTTCAAAAAATTTTGCCATTGTTTATCTCCTTCTCAATTTAACCTATATTATATGTTTTGAGTTCTATGCCGTCAAGCCAAATTGACAAACGACGACACTAAATGCTGCAATATGAATATCCTGCGTTTCAAACGCATTACTATTTCCATCATCAAACAAAACTCTTGCCTCTTGATCCAAGTGATAATCATACGGAATGTTGGTTGGATTAAAGAAAGCTATACAATGATCATCCCCTTTTTGACATGAATATACTAAGACTTGATCATAGATCGAATCAAATTGAACACCTTGTTCGATCAAATCAACAGTACTCAATCTAAAACAAGGATGCGCTTTACGAATTTCAATCAATTCTTTTGTGCGCTCAACAATTTCAATATGATGATCCCTTCTTTGATAATCCACACGATTGTAGTTATCGGAACGATTGTATGTATTGCCTAGACCTTGTTTAGTACGACCAAACTCTTGACCACAATGAATAAAAGGAACCCCTTGTGCAAGTAATACCATCGCATTGGCCATGATTTGACGTTTTTCTCGTAAATCACGACTCTCACCATGACAACATACTCTATTTTTATCCCATAACGTATGATTATCATGACATTCTACATAGTTTATTACTTTCGCTGGACTATCAAACACATGGTCCATACAGCTTGCGGCCATAACACATTTTACTTGATAGAATAAATCGGCTTGTCCTGACGCAAAGCCCTTACGAGAAAGCTCATCATTCGATCCACGAACCACTTCACGGAAACGATCCGAGAAATGACCTACATGTGGCATCTTAGCTTGATTCAGTTGCGAAGCACGAATCTCTTCCGCCACAAAGCTTGGCATATTCCAGCCTTCCCCATAAATCATAAAATCCGGTTTCAATTTTTTACATTCTTCACTAATTTCATTCATTAAGTTATAATCTAGAATTCCCATTAGATCAAAACGGAAACCATCCACATCAAATAACTCAATGATCTTCTTACAAGTTTCTAAAAAATATTTACGCGCCATATATGGCTGTGTATCAATATCATTGCCACAGAAACTTCCATTCGAAAATTCACCTTCACGATTCATTAAGAAATAATAATCGGGCACCATATTTTCTAACGCAAAATTTTCTTTGACATACACATGATTAAACACCAAATCCAAATTCACTCGAATGCCTGCCTTGTGGCAATCATGCACCAAATTCGCAAACTCCTCGATACGTAACTTCGCATTCTTTGGATCGAGTGAGTAGGCTCCTTCCAAACAACGATGTTGTACAGGATCATAGCCCCAGTTATAGAAAATATTTGGATACACTTCATCCACACTGCCAAAGTCAAATACAGGCATCAATTGTACGTGTGTCACACCTAATGACTTTAAATAACTAAACCCTGTATTATGTGCTTTTGTGATTTCATTTTCTTCAGTAAATCCCACAAATTTTTTCGGATGACTGACACCAATTCCTGTTTGGCTTGTCATATCACGAATACTTGCTTCATATATAATCGCATCACATTCACTATCCATTGGTTTCAATTTGATTTTTTCTGGAAGCTTTAAACTCTTAGGATCTACAATCACACTATATTGGCCATTCGGACCACTAAAACAAGTATATGGATCCGTTACCCCTTTATATTCTCCATTCACACGTACTAAGTAGGAATAGTGCACTCCATTTAAATCTTTATTGACAGTAAGTGAGAAAACGCCCTTGTCTTGTCGAGTCATCGATTCAACGATTTTCTTACCTTTTAAAACATAGCCTACATTTACAGCTAATGCGGTAGGTGCCCATACTTTAAAGGTTGTCTTTTCCGGTGTATATGTAACACCTAGATCGTCTTTTTCATACATAAACTCTTTTGCGAAACGCTCTGTTTTGACAATATGAGAGTATTTGGCAACACAAGTCTTACAATGTTCATCATAGACTGTGTATTCTTGACCAATTTCTAAGTTTCCGTTTAAAGACAATGAATAATGCGTATATCCATTGTATAGATCACTTTGAGACTGGATCGTCAACGGAATAATACGATCCTTCGTATCTTTCATATGGAAAATACGACTTTTTCCATCAAAAAAATTTTTGGACATATAAACATCCAAACAATTGTAGTCATCTAAATAAGCTTCATATGGCTCCTTCATTCGCATATGTAGTATTCCTCATTTCCTTTTATTTTACGTATCTATTGTAACATGTATAAAGACAATTTTTTAAAAAAATGTTAAACTACTTCATAGAGGTGAACAAAATGAGTACATATCGTATAGAAGAAGATTGCTTAGGACAAATCAAAGTCGAAGCTGACAAATATTGGAAATCCCAAACCCAAAGAAGTTTAGAGAATTTTAAGATTGGACAGGAATTAATGCCTGCCTCTTTGATTCATAGTTTTGCGATATTGAAAGAAGCGTGTGCTAAGGCAAACCTTCATTTCAATAAAATCACTGAAAAACAATGTGAAGCCATTGTCGAAATCTGTCAAAGAATTGAGGACGGACAATATTTAGACCAGTTCCCTTTACATGTTTGGCAAACAGGTTCTGGAACACAAACCAATATGAATGCCAATGAAGTCATTTCCATGTTAGGAAATGAATACGCAAAGGAAAATATTCTACATCCAAACGATACGGTAAACGCATCCCAAAGTTCAAATGATACGTTCCCAGCTGCGTTACATATCATGGTAGCCCAAAAAATCAATGCCGAGCTACTTCCACAATTGGATTTAATGATCAACCAAATCAAAAAACTCGAAGAAGAAAACGAAGGCATTATTAAGATTGGTAGAACACATCTTCAAGATGCCACTCCATTATATTTCTCACAAGAATTAAGTGGATACCGTTCTATGATTGAGCATAGTAAAGCACAAATTATTGATAGCTTAAAATATGTGTATGAACTCGCTTGTGGGGCAACTGCGGTCGGTACAGGAATCAACTGTCCAGAAGGTTTTGATGAAGTCATCACAAAAATCATTTCTGAGAAAACTAACCTTCCATTTGTACCAGACCCAAATAAATTCCATGCCCTTACAAGTAAAGATGCGATGGTTTATACAAGTGGAGCTTTAAAAGGTCTTGCCGCCAACTGCATGAAGATTGCTAATGACGTAAGATGGCTTGCGAGTGGTCCAAGAAGTGGAATTCATGAAATTGATATTCCTAGTAATGAGCCTGGCTCAAGTATCATGCCAGGTAAAGTCAATCCAACACAATGTGAAGCTTTGACCATGGTTGCCGTACAAGTTATGGGAAATGATACCGCAATTGGTATTGGAGCTAGTCAAGGAAACTTTGAATTAAATGTCTTTATGCCATTGATTGCCTACAATATGGATCAGAGCATTCAATTATTAAGTGATGCGATTCACTCATTCACCATTCATTGTTTAGATGGATTAAAGGCCAATAAAGAAATAATGGATAAAAACTTACATAACTCTTTAATGTTAGTCACTTGTTTAAATCCAGTGATTGGCTATGAAAAAGCCGGACACGCCAGTCAACATGCCTTCAAGAATAACTTAACTTTAAAAGAAGCCATTTTAGATTTGGGTTATTTGACTAGCGAAGAATTTGATTTGTATGTTCAACCCGAAAAAATGATTCATAAATAAAAAGAAAGGTATTTATTCCTACATAATAGGACTAAATACCTTTAATATATTTCGATACACTTTTATAAAAGGATTGGTGTTTACACACTCTTGTAATGTGACTTCATGTGAGACTTTGAATATTTCTTCAAAGTCTTTTTTAATATCCATCAAACAATCCACTTCATGCATCCATACACCACATTCATAATGTTGATAATACGATCTAAAATCCATGTTTACGGTGCCGACTAAAGCACTCGAATCATCGATGATACATACTTTTCCATGAATAAAACCAGGCGTGTACTCATAGATTTTAACACCGGCTTTGATCAACGTATCAAAGTTGGCCTTTGTGACTTCATACACCATCTTTTTATCCGGAATTCCTGGAACCACAATACGAACATCAACACCATTGGATACAGCTAGTTTTAAAGATGAAATCATTTCCGCATCCAAAATTAAATAGGGTGTTGTGATCCAACAATAATCTTTGGAACATCCAAGCATATTCAAATGCATATTTAAACTTGTGTTATTTTCATCCGTTGGAGAATCCGAGAATGGAATGATATATCCGGGATTCTTTAATGATGAAAAGACTTCACGATTTTGAATAAAACGCGAATAGGAAGTATATTCATTGGCTTGATAGTTCCAAATCTGTAAAAAGGAAATGGTAAACATTTCTACACCAGCTCCTTTAATCATACACCCCATATCTTTCCAATGTCCAAAACGTTTCTTCGTGTTGATATATTCATCCGATATGTTACAGCCACCTGTAAAGGCAACCTTGCCATCAATGACTAAAATCTTTCTATGATCTCGATTATTCATGGCCATGGCCAGTTGAGGTCGCAATGGATTAAAGGCATGTGTTTTAATACCACGTTCATTTAACCATTTCGCATAGTCTCTAGGTAAATAAGTCAAGGATCCCATATCATCATAGATAACACGAACATCGACGCCCATAGCTGCTTTATCCATTAAAATCTGCAAAATAGTATTCCACATTACACCTTTATTGATGATAAAGAATTCCATAAAGATAAAATCTTTAGCTTTTATTAGTTCTTGAATAAAAGCTTGATATTGTTCTTCTCCAGAAGGAAAATAGGTTAAGGAACAATTGTCATAGACTGGAAAATATCCATTTGACCAAGCCATAGATATCATTTTATCGAGAACATAATCATCTTCATGTAGATCACTTAAAATTTCAATGTTTTGAAGAGCATATTTTTTATAGTCTGAATATGCCTGTCTATCTTTGATCATTAAAGCCTTTGGAATCTTACGATTTCCAAGTAATAAATAAACAACGCCACCAAAAATTGGAAAGGACATGATCAATAAAACCCATAATAACTTTGAGCTCGAATCCGAATCACGATTGATGATGTGCATGCAGACACATAAACTAAATCCAATCAAAATATAGTAAATAATAAAGAATCGCTGACTAAAGTAACTCACTAAAAAGAACAGTGTTAAAAATTGGAGTAACACCGCCAAGATAATATAAATAGGTTTTGATTTACAATACTTCAAAATTTTATGCATATAGCTATTATACGCTACAAATAACCAAAAAAAAAGCAGACAAAAGTCCATAAAAGTATAAAAAAAGGACCCGGCAGCTAGCTATCTTCGCAGGGGCAAGCCCAACTATTGTCGCCGTGAAAGTGCTTAACTTCTG
>NZ_CAKVMR010000028.1 GCF_934772795.1 uncultured Holdemanella sp. | reverse complement strand
TTCCAACAGATAATATACTTTTCATAGTGACCTCCTATTGTGTTATGGCATCGACACCATAAGTGTTTTTAATCAATCCAATTATGAGTCGTAATCCACGTATTGACAATAGGAGGTCACTTCATATTATCTAGAAAATGTCATTTTCTTGTTAATTCAGCATGTAGAATTCAGCTATATTAGCCAAAAATGAAATTTTATTGATTTTGGCTAATATAGGCTTTATAATCTTGTTATAAGCGAAAGATGGTGAATAAGAAATGAAATTAATTAAACGTGAACAATATTTAAATAAATTAATCAATGTGGTTGGTACACCGGATATAAAAGTTATCACTGGTGTAAGAAGATGCGGAAAATCTAAGCTTTTAGAATCTTTTAAAACTTATCTAAAAAAAGAAATTTCAAATTGTAATATTATTCAAATAAATTTCAATTTACCGAATTATGAACATCTATCAACTTATCATGTACTATATGAATATATAGAAAGTCATTATGAAGAAGGCAAAAACAATTTTGTATTTATTGATGAAGTTCAAATGTGTGAAGGTTTTGAAAAAGCAATAAACGGCCTACATGCAAGTGAAAAATACGATATTTATATTACTGGATCAAATGCATTCCTATTAAGTTCTGATTTGGCCACCTTGTTCACAGGACGTACATTTGAGATAAAAGTATATCCCTTTTCTTTTCAAGAATATTTAATCTATTTTAATTGCAATGATCAATATGAGGCTTTCAACAAGTATATGATAGAGGGTGGTATGTCCGGTTCTTATTTATACAAAGATCAAGAAGCAAAATATGATTATATAGCAGATGTATTTGACACCTTAATCGTTCGTGACATAAAACAAAAATACAAAATTAGAAATGTACCCCTTCTAGAAAAAATCGTCGATTTTCTAATGGACAACATATCAAATTTATCTTCGGCAAGAAATATAACAAACAATTTAGAAAGTTTGAATGAAAAGGTGAATCACACAACGGTTTACTCTTATATGCAATATTTGTGCAATGCATTTGCTTTTTACAAAATCAGAAGATATGACATTAAAGGAAAAAAGTATTTATCTAGCAACGAGAAATATTATTTAAGTGATCATGCTTTTAGATATGCAAAACAAGGAACTAAAAACATGGACTATGGACGCATATTAGAAAATATAGTCGCTATCGAATTGCTTCGTAGAGGATATGAGGTTTATGTTGGCGTTCTATACAAAAAAGAAATAGATTTTGTGGCTGTAAAAAGAAATGAAAAAATATATATTCAAGTTTCAGATAACATAAGTGATGAAAAGACATTCGAAAGAGAAGTATCACCACTTTTACAAATTAAAGATGCATATCCTAAGTTAGTTATTGCCAGAACAAGAAATAACGAATATCAGTACGAAGGAATTAAAATAATAGATATTTCAGATTGGTTATTAAATAAATAAGACCATTAATAGAAATGTAGCTATTAAATTTGCATGTTCCGAAACCAAAATCTTAATATACAAGAAAAGACTTCAAATCACATTTGATCTGAAGTCTTTTCTAATCCAATATTCAATACATAGAACACAACTACTACCTGCATCTATCAATGATATTCCAACTGTAAAATAATCTTTTGTAGTTTTTTATTATGCAAATTTCAATCATAAATATAGAACTAATTCTTATATTTCTATATAAATATACCCACATTCACTGATGAAAAGCCTATTTATATGATGGTTTTTCAGATACATTAGACAGTATTTTCCATTATTGTGTACAACATCTATTCTCAAAGCCACACAATCAGCATGGGCAAGCAAATTCAAATACGAATTTGCTTGTTTTACATTATTTAAAGTATGAAATTCTAAATCCCTCATCCAAATACTCTACATCAAGATTCGGAAGTTTATCATTAAAATATTTCACCATGTTTTTTAAACCACCAATCTCACAACCCGCATGATTTACTACAATCATAGGCAAATCATTATCAATCGCGTATTGAGCATCTTTGTAGTTACTGATTCCATCATCCGCAACAATCACTACATCTGGATTGAATTCTAACATTTCAAAAATATCTGTTCCAGCACCCGTACCAATAGCCAAGTGAGATACTTCTTTATTTACATCCCCAAAGACATAAACACCCTCTTCACCATCATCTTTTAATACATTCGCAACATGCTTAGCAAGTTCAGAAACTGTTTGTGTAGGAATATCTGCATGCTGATAATATGAGTTAATCACTCTGTCTTTAAAATCAAATCCAAGTTTTTTAGCCCATACATCACTCACACCATATTCAGGTATTGAATCCCAAACATCATGACAACGATATACACAAATATTACCCTTACTTAATAAGTCTTTCTTATACTCAATAGACTCCACTAATTTAGTTTCCAAATGCGTTCCTGTCGTATAGAAAATATTCTCATGAGAAATAATAAAATTAATTTCTTTCTCCAATGCCTGTTCAATCACACTATTTGTAGCCACCCAACAAACACCAATCTTCTTTACTTCCTGATCATCATTTCCAAATAGAACACGATCCCTGGTACAACGATTCCAACGAACCCAAGTACCCTCTTGTTGTAAGTATTCAATCACATCTTTAATCTTCATAATCATACCTACTCAGGAATGACAGCTTCTTTTGTATATTTTAAATCACTACCCATTTGATAAATAAAACGAGCATACATATCCGTACCATAGAAATCTACTTTTGTATCATACCAATCCGGATGTGCAATAATACGATTTGCGGTATCCATAATGTATTGAAGTGTTTTTGGATGTAAATCAATAGTACCATGACCAGGGAAAAGACCTGAGACTTCTTCAATTCTTGGCATAAAATCTTGAATCGCATCTCTTAATGAATTAATTGTACAGAATTGTGGATATTCTGTATTATCACCAAATGCACTCGTAACATCTCCAATAAAGAAACATCCTGATTTATGATCTAAGAAACCAGATTGTCCAGCTGTATGACCAGGTAAATGAATCAATTCAACCACATGTCCTTGTCCTAAATCAAACAAATGATGATTTTCCACCCCGATAACTTCATAAGGAGTATAAGGAGGCAAATCCTTTTTATCAAACCATGTGTAAACAGGTTCTTTATTCTCATCTAAAATGAAATCTAAAGTATCTTCAGGTTTTTGATGTTCTTGAATCGTCTTTTGATCTGCATAATGACAATACACTTTATCAAAATGACTATTACCAGAAACATGATCCACATGAGAATGCGTATTACATACAATAACTTCTTTATCACCAATCAATTTATGAATTAACCCTTTTAAATCTCCCAAACCAAAAGCAGTGTCAATCAACAAAGCTTTTTCTGGTCCATCAATTAAGTAACACCACATTTCAGCAGTACGAATGCCATCATAGAAAATACAATATACATTTTCTCTGAATTTATAAACCTCTGCATATGGATTTATTTCTGGATAAAATTGTTTTAAAGTACTATATTCACGCAATACTTTTAAAAATGACCATCTTGATGGTTTTTCTTTTTCAGGATTTAATAATTTTGTCTTTAAATCCGATTTAATATATCTAGGATCCTGCATATTCGTCCTCCTAATTTTAGATTATATATTTCTTAAACAACAAATCTCGATTCAATTTATATTCCGAATTAAAGTATTCTTCTAATGAACCATATTTTTGTAGTATGGCTTCAAATGAAGATTCCAACAATTCAGAATGAACCGAACATACATACACCAAAGTATCTTTTACAGGCTGTGGATAATCAGACTGTAGTAATTTGGGCATTAAATGATTTTTAACAGACTCATTACTCTTCAAGTAATCATCAAATATTGTTTGTTTATCACAACCAAATAAAGATAAAACTAACGCTGCAAATATACCCGTACGATCTTTTCCTCCACCACAATGAAACAAAATTCCATCATCCGTTGTTTCCATTAATGAAAACATATTCTGGTAAGCCGTATTTGAGAAAGGAATCACTTTATATCCATTGACAATAAAAGAAGATAAACCAATTATTTCCTCAGCAGAAGACTGCTTTGTCACAAGTCTAGGAAAATAAAAATCATTGATTCCTGTTTTTGGCATTAAACAACACCAATTATGACGCGTAAATCTTGGATCACATACATAGTTATCTTCTTCTCTTTCCGAGTCTGAACGAAAATCAATTATTGTACGAACACCAAGTGCGTATAGCTCATCCCAATCTTCCTTTTGAAAATCAAATGGAGCTTCTGAACGAAATAATTTTCCCTCTTTTATTTTCGGATATACATCATGTAAATCTCTAAAATTTGAAAATCTCATATTACTTCACAATATATTTATAATTGTCACCACTCTGTTTAAACCAAGCAGGAACATGACACTGAGCAGCTTCATCCAAATATGTTAACATATATTCCATTCCAGGCTCTTCCAAGTTAAAGTGTCCCATACCAAGTGCAACACGATTCTTATCTAAGCAGCCACTGTCACGAATATATTCAGCGTATGTAAAGTCAATCAATTCCATAGTCAATAGACAATCAATATCACTCTTATCTGTATTCACAATTTGTTCTTTCGCATCACCAAACACATGGAATAATACAGCCGCCTTTTTAATTTTAGTCTGATCATTACCAATTAATTTAATACCATTCAAATTACATGTATCAACCAATTGCTTAGCTAAATCCGTAGCTTCAATCGCATGATCAAACTCATAAGCTGTAGAACACTCAAGCGTATCATCCATTGCATTTACAGTATTTTTGATCATCTTATCCCAATTCATCTTCTTAGCTAATCCAAGGAAAATACCATCAATATAAGATCCATTATAAGGAATACCTGAATGAATATAATCATGATTTCTCCAAACCACAATTCCATGATCATCCAACAATTGTTTCTTCTCTAAATACACTTCATTCTTAGACTCTTCAAGCCACTCTCTGTGATCACCATGATTCCAAAATAAAGCTTCATGACAAATAATGAAATTAGCACCTTTTTCAATCGCAAAACGAATTACATCCACACTAGCCCAACAAGTCGTTACAACACCTGTACACTCTTGATTGGCATCACCATAAAGAATTTGATCTCTTGTAGTTGCCTCGTCAATCGTTCCATATCCCTTATGATACTTCTTAATATTTTCAATCATTTGATTAATTAGCATAGTTACCTCCTATTCATCATCTTCATCAACACTTGCTGCCATTTTATTGACATACACCAATTGATTTTTACATTCCATCAACATTTCTTCAACATCTTCAGAAGTTAAACACTCATCTTCTGGAGCTAAGACAAAAGATAAAGCCATAGGCAAACTCATTCCACAAATAACATGAACTTTGTCTGACATATAAGGATAGAATTTCTGATAAACACTTCCTCCCATCATGTCAACGAGTACAACAACTTCATCTTCATCATCAAAAGAAGCAAATAATTCAGCTACAACTGTATCAATGTCTTTTGTTTCATCATCCAAATACGCATTAATATCATAAATAGTCTTTGTTGCTCCAGTTAAAAAATCAACAGTGTCTTTCAGCCCATAAGCCAATTTATGATGAGACGCAAATATAAATCTTCTCATTGTAATCCTCCCTTTTCCATGAACGCAATAATAGCTAAAGGAGCGTTTCTCCTTTAGCTACTTTTTGTTATTAAGCAGTAAATATTCCAGTTGCAGCTCCAACCCAAGATAAAATAATGATGATTAAAATCATTTTTGTCATCTTCACTTGTTTTTTATTCATGAAGAAATAAATTAAAGCAACTGCGACAACTGGTAATAATTTAGGCATTACTCCATCAATTAAATCTTGAACATTCATTGTTACATCACCATTTGTGAATGATAATCCTGTTGACAAGTTAACAACAGAAGCAATCAATGCCCCAACAACAGTTAAACCTAATACAGAACAAGCTTCAGTAAATACAGTGATTTTTTGACCTAATTTAGTAACAACATTAATACCCATGTTGTATCCCCATTCAACTTCAAGAATACGAACAGCTAAGAATGCGAATGTGAATACAGCCCACATGATGATACCTAGAGGATTTCCTTGCATACCCATACTAGCAGCAATGGAACCGAAGATTGTTGGAATCATTGCCCAACCAATTGTATCACCAATACCAGCTAAAGGACCCATGATACCTACTTTAAAGTTGTTTACGGCTTCTAGTGAAGGAATTCCACCTTCATCTTCAATACCTAGAGCAGCACCCATAACAAATGGTGAGATCCAAGGCATTGTATTATAGTACTTCATTGCATTGTTTAATGAAGCTTTAAAATCTTCATCATTTGGATACATTTTACGCAATAATGGATAAACTGCAAATGCATAAGAAGGAGCTAATTGTGTTTCATAGTTAAAAGTTGAAATACCAATCAACCAACGTTTAGCGGCCTGACGACAATCTTTTTTAGTTAAAACTTTTTCCTTACTCATCTTCTAGATCTCCTAAAGAACTAGCAGCACCTGCTGGAGCAGTTGCAGCTCTCATTTCTTTTTTATAAATTTCGTAAGCAGCAGCTAAACCAACTGCACCTACACCTAATACTGGAACATTTAAATAAGCTGTTAAAACAAATCCAATGATTAGGAATGACCAGTATTTAGAAAGTGGCATGTACATTAATAACATGGCCATACCTACACCAGGAAGAACACCACCAGCAACTGATAAACCAGTTGTAAACCATGCTGGCATGAAGTCTAACACTGCATTTACTACTGTTGGACCAATTGCAACACATAAGAATACTGGTAATGCAGAACATAAACCATAGAATATAGGTGAAATTTTAACCATATTTAAGAATGATTTGAATTTTCCTTCTTCAATCAAACTCATTTCTTTGTGCATTAAGAAACCATTGAAAATTTTATAGATAACATCGAAGTTAACACCTAACATTGCAACTGGAAGACCGATTGCTAAACCAGCTTCCATTCCACGTCCTGTCGAACATGCAATAGCCGTTGCGATAATAGCAGCTACAGGATAATCCGGCATTGAAGATCCACCAACAGCTACAACACCCATAGACATTAACTGAAGTGTTGCACCAATATATAATCCTGTTGCAGCATCTCCCATAATCAATCCTACTAACCAACCACAAACAATTGTATTAAACGCAAACAATTGAAGGGTAACAGTATCAGTCATTTTCCAATACGCGACCAACGTAATTAAGATAATTTGAACGGCAGTCATAATTTTTACTCTTCTCCTCTATTAATTTTATAAGCTGATTTTTGAAGTTAATGGCTCAGCCTTATCCGTAGTTGTAAATTGAACATCTACTTTTGTACCATTTTCAATTAACTTCTTATAAGTTTCTTTTTGTGAATCCAAAATACTAGCACGTGAGCTTACTGGAGTTCCTTCTGTCTTATTGTTACGAGTGATACCCACTACGATACGAGGAATCTCTTGTCCAGCTTCTTGTAAGTGCAAGAAAATTTCAGGTTTTTCACAAACAATGAAAACTTTGTGACTATCATACTTTCCAGCTTTGAAATTATTGATAGCTGTTTCTTCAGTGATGATAGAACAAGCCATACCTGCTGGTTTTCCTAATCGCATGCTTTCTTTAATGATAGGATCATTTGCAGTCTTATCATCAATAACCATAACACGTTGTGCTCCTGATTGAGGTGCCCACATAGTGGCTACAATTCCATGCAATAAACGATAATCAATTCTTCCTAAAATAATACTCATTTCGATTATCTCCTTTCTTGTTTTCACCCTTTATATAGCAAAAGTCGTGCCAATTTGTGTCTTTTACATCAAAATTATTCATTTTAAGCCTAATAACGCCATTATTTTATTCAAAAATTTTTTTAAATTTTTTTTAAAACAATCTAAATCACATCCACAGACACTAATCACAGACACTAATTCTTATTCTGTCGTTCGTTTCTATTCTAAATTAAAAAGAACTACCTTGTCGATAGTTCTATTTCTATATTTGGACACTTTTTAGAATCCAATACATACTGAATATTCTTAGAATCCGATTGCTCATAAAACTGAATAGCTTTATCCAGTCCAATTGATAAACTCTTTCGCTTTATCAACCTCTCTTTTAATATACTTGGATCTACATTTAGAAATACTGAATCATCACACAATGGTAACAACTCATTCCAAGGTGCATCTTTAGATAATAGATAATTCCCTTCAATTAGTACAATATCACTTTGAATATACACCTGATTCTCAATTGGCTCATGAATCATTCGAGAATATATTGGCCATAAACAATCTTCCTCTTTTGTTTTTAAAATATAAGATTTTAATTTTTCTACATCAAACGTATTGCGACTGCCTTTTTCATTCAATAAATCATGTTCTTTTAAATAATCATTATAAAAGTGAAAACCATCCATTCCAATTGTTTGAAATGTACAAGAAGCATTTAATGATTTAAACAACTCTTCCAAAAATAAAGCCAAAGTACTTTTTCCACTTCCTGGACAAGCTGCTAAATAGACTATGATTCTACTTTTCTTTGTTTCGTATAAATGAATCCATCTTTGAAGTAATGGAATCAATACATCATGAATATCCTCCATGCTGTAATAGGCATTTACTTCATTGCCATTCACAATGAATTTATTCATCGTCTTCATTTGACTGTGACTCTTTCATATTATTGATATACATATAAATATATTCTGCTTCTTCCACAGGAATATCTATACGATAATACTTTTCCACTTTTTGGAAAGACTCTTTTAATTGATAATAAAAATCCTTAAACAACAAAGAACAATCATCAATTGATTTGGTGTATACATCAATACCTTCTTTTAATACAAGTCTTTCAATCAAGCAACAAATGTGTACATATAATCCAAAGCAGATGTTATTAGAGAATACAACATTCATCTCTCTTTGAAGAACATTCAATGAATCTGCTACATATTCCAACAACTTATCTGGATTCAAGAAAGTCAAACTCATAATAATATTCGTTAAAGAGAAGTTCTTTAATAAATTTTGTTGGAATTGATTCATTTCTGCAGGCGTAATCATACCTTCAAAATAAGTCCATAAGAAATCGAATGATTCATTCATAATAAAGTTTTCTAGAGAGACAAACTTTAAATTTGGAATTTTAGGATCTAATGTTCCAATAATACAAATCACTTCATAACGATCAAAGAAATCCGATTCCAATTGATTCTTCACCAACGTAGAATAATCATACGTTAATACTTTAACAGGAATCTTTTCAGGTAAGGAATCCTCTAAAATCTCTTTCAATTTTTCAGCCGTACCTATTCCTGTTGCACAAGAACATAAGATAATTTTTTCTTTTTCTTTACGCTCTGTAATTTTATAATTTGTCTCCAACATTCCAATAGACTCATCAAAAATGTGCTTCAATGGCTCATTTTTAATTATGCCCTCACCAACGAACAACGCAAATTTGGTTGAAACATTGTTTGCGATGGCAATATTAAAATCCGTAGTATGTGACAAATGATCATATATTTTTTCTAAAGAACCCATATCTACTAATAAAATCAAATCCTTTATCTTTGTATATCTATCAATAAAAGATTTTAACTTAACCAATATTTGATCTGTCGTTGTATCTAAAGGCATATCGATTGCCTCAAATACATAATGGCCCAACATTTCATTTACACTTGAAGCTATTGAAGAAGCTGTCGCATAGCCATGCGCCAATATCACACCTACTCTTTGTTGTTGTTCAGATAATGTTAATGCTTTCGATAAATATAATGTTAAACATGATAAGAAGAACTCATTCACATATAAATTTAAATGCGATTCTATCAATTCATTCATGGCTGAAACAAGCTTATATTCATTCGCATAATATTTCTTGATCAGACCAATAAAAACATCATATGAATCCGTACTTAATTTAGAGTATGTAGAATAATTCGAAAAATAATCCACCAAATACATACAAATTACATTAATATCTTTATCTTTTAAATTACATCGATATTTCTGATTCACCATTTCAATAATGGCTTTTAATGAATCAATAATATTTATGTTGGAAGCATACAATTCACTCTGATCAGAAAATAAAATCTGATTGATTTGTTTATTTACATGTAAATAAATATGATCAAAATACTCATCAATTAAAATTTCATTATTTTGAAGCTTAACCGTCCATTTATCTACTTCTTTTAATACCGTTTTGTCTGTATCCTTTTTTGATTCCTCTTTTAATTGGTCAATCGTCAATACATGATGTTCCATAAAAGAAATTGTTCGATTCGCAAAATTCAATGTATTCGGTAAATGCAAGTTATTTATTTCAATATACTCTTTATTTTTATTCATGAATAACGCTGTCATACATGTTTGTCGAATACAATTTTCTAATTCTCCAACATTCCCTTCAAAGACTGTGTTCAATAAAGTTTGATAGGCTAATGAAGAAATCCGAATTTCTTTTTGAATTTGTTTTGATTCACATTCCAGTAAATAAACAATTAAATCTGCCTTTTCCTTTAGTCCACGTTGTTCCAAAGATGGAATATGAATTTGGATAGGTATACGTCTTAACAATGTTTTTAATAATGCTTTCTTAGGATCTTCTGTTGTCGCAAACACTAAAAACACGTTTGAATGATAAACATTTTCATTATCCCCAATCTGCCTGTAACTTCCATTATCCATAAATAAGAATAACTTTTCCTGACATTCAGGTTTTAGACAATGCACTTCATCCAAAAAAAGCACACCACCATCTGCTTGATGAATTAAGCCAGGATTATCATGGTCTGCACCAGTAAAAGCTCCCTTTTTATATCCGAATAAGTAGGCCGTTAAAAGCTCTGGGTTATTGGCATATTCTGAACAATTGACATGGACAAATTCAGCATCCTTTTTTAAAATACTTTGATTGATTCCATATTCATATATTTTTCTCGCAATCAAACTCTTTCCAGTTCCTGTTTGACCATACAATAACGTTGGTAAACCATTAGGCGGATAACTGATACTAGCTTTACATGTTTCAACGACCCCTCTTAAAGAACCATCATATCCATTCAAAGTTTGAAAATCTTTTTTATCTTCTACTTCTAAAAATTCCATCAATTCCTCAATGGATCCAAAAATATTTTTAGGAAGAGAAGTATTATATTGTTTTGAAATGACTTCTTTATCCAAAAAGAGTACTGGACGAGAATTAATTTTAATTAAAGCTCCTGTATTATAATAATCATTCAAATTTTGTGAGACCCAATTACGTGAAAACCCTAATACTTTACCTACAACAAGCGCACTGTTTTTTTCATACTCTCCACTAATTGTATTTTCCTTAATATACTCACTAAGTTTTGTTTCCATAATCTACTCCAATGTTTTCATAGCCTCCATGATTTGCGGATACGTTGCTAAACCAGAATGGAAGGCTGTTGCACCACCACAAGCAGTCGCAAGTTTTAATGCTTTAGAGTAATCTCTTTCTTTTAATACTCCAGCGATAAAACCAGCTACCATTGAGTCCCCGGCACCGACTGAATTTACAACTGTACCTTTACAAACTCCTTGCTTGTATATTGTACCATTTTCATCAATTAAAATTGCACCGTCTTTTGCCATTGAAATCAAAACATTACGAGCACCTAATGCCTGTAATTTCTTTCCACAAGCTACAATATCTGAATCATTTTCTAATTTCATACCAAATATTTCTTCCAATTCCAAGTTATTTGGTTTAATCAAAAATGGATGATAAGGCAGTGTTTTCATCAACAAATCTTTTTCTGCATCCACCACAAAATCAACACCCTCATTTAAGACTTCAATCACTCTTTGATAAGAATCCGATTGAAGACTCGATGGAATATTCCCTGATAAAATTACCATATCCCCTTTTTTAAATGTTTTAACAATTTCCAATAATGCATCAAAATCTTTATCTTCAATTACTGGACCTTTTCCATTGATTTCCGTTTCCTCATCCGATTTCATCTTAATATTGATTCGTGTCATTCCTTTTTCTACTTCAATAAAATTTGTATGAATCCCCAAATCATGTAAGCCATCTTTTAATGCCTTACCAGTAAATCCACAAATAAATCCCAATGCAGTACTCGAAACTGATAATTCATTTAAGATACATGAAACATTGATTCCCTTTCCTCCATAATACACATTTTCTGTTTTGTTTCGATTAATTTGACCAGCTTTAAAATGATCCACTTGGATAACATAATCTAATGCTGGATTAAAAGTTATTGTATATATCATACTTTACCTTCGCTTTCTATACTTACAACCATAACAGTTTCATCTAATGCAAACATTCATTTACTTTATATACACAAATGTACGCATTAATGATTTCGAAAAAAAGTTACATGTTAAATGTGCCATAGTCTATACCTCATCATATGTATATAAATGAATATTATTTTCTTTTATATACGCTTTTAATTCTTCACTCGTTAAAAAATCTGTTTCTAATACTCTAGGTGTTGTAAGGCTAGAAACTGATAAAATATATTGATCTAAATAACCCGGATGACAAACCATCATATTAAATCCATCTTTTGCCTCATCTACCATCTTTTTAAATGAAGTCATTGGATCATAGTTAGGAAACATACTGTCCATATACATATGCATATCTTGGCCATTCACCTTTTCACATCCCATGATCAAAGTTTTTAAATTGTGTCGTTTTCCCACAATTTCAATTGCCCTATTTAAGTTTTCACTCATTACGGCATGCGCCTCAAAATAAGCCGGTTCTTTTCCAGTAATTTCTTTAAAACGATTATATTGTGCTTCCACTTCTAAAATAGCTTCATCTAAATTCACAAAATCTTCTTTTGAGCTGCGATACATCTTGCTCGTTTTAAACGTCCCATCTTCTTGCACTAAACTTGGAATACTTTCAGGATCACTAATAGGGTTTCCCACACATACATTTGTATGTTGGCCTAGACAAATATCATAATCTTTTACTAGTTCATAGCCATGAAGACTATCTGGCATATTGACCATAAAACCAATATTTCTAATAACACCATTTTTAACCGTTTCATAAATACCATAATTCACAGCTTTAGAAAATCCTAAGTCATCAGCTCTTACCATTATTTTTTTCATGTTCTACCTCTTATTATTTCTACTAATAATTAATGTCATTTAAATACAAAAACAATCAAATATCAATCGTTTTAAGAAAACAATCATTGTATTTGATCGTTTTACATTTATAATTGAATTATGGTAAAACAAGAAAGATGGAAAATCATAATTGATTTATGTACGAAAAACGAAAAAGTATATAGCGAAGATTTAAAAATCGCATGTAAAACTTCAATCGCGACAGTTCGAAGAGACCTTCAACAAATGGAAGATTTAAAGCTCGTACAACGATTTCACGGTGGCGTAATGTTGAATCCGGAAGCTAATGAACTTCCTATGCTCTATAGATCCAATGAACAAATTAGTGAAAAAACATGGATAGCTAAACAAGCAGCTCTTCAAATCAAAGATAATCAAACAATTTATTTAGATGCTGGAAGCAGTACTTATGAAATGATTCCTTTTATCCATAGTAAAAATATCACAGTTGTTACAATTGGAATTCCTCATTTATCTTTATTAATGGAGAATAGCATTCGAACAATCGTTTTACCTGGATTTGTCCGTAAAAGTACAGAAGCTATCACAGGCGCTCAAACACTGAATCAATTAGACAATTTCTATTTTGATTGTGCTTTTCTAGGTGTTAATGGAATTCATGAAAAAGCCCAAATCACCACAACAAATGAATGGGAAGCTGCGGTTAAAGAAAAGGTAATTCAACAATCAAACAAAGCATTTATTCTTGCGGATCAAACTAAGTTCAATAAAATCTGCCCAATAAAATATGCGAATTTAGAGGACGTTATTTGTATCAGCACGATCAAGCCATTCAAAATGAGATATCTATAAAAATAGAGGTTGTAACAACATTGCTACAACCTATTTATTATTCCTTTATGCCTATCTCTTTTTCAAACTCATCCATAATCTTCTTGATTTCAACCAACTCATGATTCACATCATCAAAATCATCCACCAATACCCTTACTTCTTCAGGATCCAGTACTACATCACTACAAGTATTATCAGCCTGTTTTAACTTAACTAATACTTGATCCAACAATTCATAATCCCTGTCACTTAACATAATACTTTATCATCCTCATCATCAAACATATCAGCCATCATAGCCATAAGATCCTCTTCATTCTTTAATATGATCTTTATCTCTGCACGATTCAACCTTACACTACTACCTGTAACCCTAGCACTTCTTAACTTATTATAAACCTTCTCTAAGAAATCAAAATTCTCATCTGTCATCAAAATAATACACCTCCATCCTATAGTTTGTTTATTACGCGAAATGATACATAAATGAAAAAGGGAGCAACATTGTCCCTTTATTAATTAAAGAATAGATATTTTTGTTACAGTATCAATCGACATCAAATCCTTAAACAATTCGTTTTTATGGTCAATCCACCTATTATTTGTATCAAAAGTCATTACATCTAGATTCCTATCAATTTTTATTTCATTGACCTCTATACCATACTTCTCAAATATTTTATATATTTCATCTTTGTTAGAAACAATATTAGTCTGAATCAATACATTAGGATGATCAATTTGATTAAAGAAAGGATAATGAAATATCTTTTGAAGAACAACTAGAAATAATGCTGCAAAAACACCAATAAAAATCAATCCAGAACCAATGCATGCAGCTATGCCAGAAGTAGTCCACATTCCAGCTGCTGTAGTAAGTCCTTGAATCAAATCATCTTTCACAAAGATTACGCCAGCACCAAGAAATCCAATTCCACTAACAATTTGTGCTGCCACTCTAGCTCCGTCAGCCGTCGACACATCAAAAAAAGCATATTTAGAGATAATCATAAACATTGAAGATCCTAATGCAATAATCGCATGTGTTCGAATGCCGGCCGATTTATTTCGACTCGTCCTTTCATACCCAATGACACAACCACATAAAGTAGCCAACACGATACGAAACATCCAATTTAAATATTCTTGTCCTGAATACAAAATATCATCCCCAAACTTGACATAATTAATTTGTTTTTATTAACTCGTTTTCTCTTTGGTAAGAACATACTCCTACCCCAAAATTTTGTCAAATCAAATTGAAAACACCTTAGAATTATAATACCATCCTAACTCAAACAAACTTTTCTCACTATATATAAAACATCAACAACTTCGCCATTTTCTGAATCATTCCTACCTTTTTTAAACACATTCACCATTACCTTAAATATATAAAAAGCCGTCACATTATGCAACGGCAAATCTTTTATGAAACTTATAAATATGAACAGCTAACAAACAAACTAACACAATCGATATAGTTCTATGAAGAATTAAAACAATTGGATACTCAACCAATATCAATCCTAGTATTCCAAGAATAAAGGATACTATGGTTAATACAATGACTAGAATATACTTATAATCCACTTTCTTTCTGTACAAGAAGACATGAATCAATGCTAATAATAAGAATAATGTAGAAGCTAACTTATGAATCTTAATCCCCGTAATTGGAACTAGAATTGTCACAATAAAACTAATAGCCAATAAATAATTCAAAACTCTTCTCATACAGTCTTCACTCCAAACATAAAATAAACCATGTGGAAAATCCATACAATCAATAAAACAACATTACCAACTACAATACCCCTTAATCCCATCATAACAAATCCAATGCTCATTAACAAAGATACTGAACACATAATACGAACCTTTGCCTGTTTGGTCATACCACTCTTAATATTGTTTTCCCTATATAACTTCGTATTCTTAAACCAACCATCCAATCTTTCACTCGATCTTGCAAAACAAAAAGCAGCCAACAACACAAAAGGAACCGTTGGAAGAATCGGCAATACCACACCAACTATTCCCAAAACAAGGGATACACATCCAATCATCATATATAGAATCTTTCTCATTATACCTCCAAGTTAGTAGTATCTAACTCATATCTCATAAAAGAAGTCATCTCCTTGTTAGAGATGACTAACTGTTAGTTATTCTACTGAATTTAAGACTGGTTGTCAACACAATTCGTTTCTTGCTTGAACCTTTTTACAACGTCAAAAGATAAATATACAAACAACTTGGTTGCGTTGCACTTTTTGCAACTCAACTATTTTCAACTAATTACTCCTTGCAAAACACCTTGTTTTGAATTTACACGTTAAGTTAACCAATGAAGATAATCATATCAAGATTATAGTATTTCACCATATGAGAGATAAGGATGTATTACATATTTTTCTTGTATCTCAAAATAATTGTGGTATATTAACTGTGTAAGTGGCGTACCTAGTACGCTAGAACTGGTCCACCTGAAATGGAGGGGCCTTTTTGTTTTAAAAGTGCAAAATCGATGGAACATCGGTCCATCGATTTTCAGTTATATTTTTTAAAATAATAGAAAAAAGTTGTTAAGTACTTTTTTTTAAACTAACTGTTTAAGAAATTCATGACAAGTTTGACCATTGTTTCCTTTTCTTCTGGCCTTGATTCTGCAATCATCAATGTAATTGCAACTAAAGCACTATCCGAAATAATTTGTTTCCCATCTATGATTAAATGTTGATTCTTATTTAAGAATTCAAGAAAAATAGAAGCACCAATACGTTTGCATCCATCCACAAAAGGATGATCTTTAATTAAGAAATAAAGTAGATTAGCTGCCTTTTCTTCAATACTCGTATATATTTCTCGACCAAAAACATTTTGATATACAGCTGCAATTATTCCATTTAATTTACCTAGTTCTTTTTCAACACCAAATACAGAAGAAAATCCACTATATCCCATTGAATCAATAAGAGTTCTACACTCTTCATAAGTCAATTGATATATTGAATCTTTACCTTCAGGCTTTGAAACACACCCACGATCATAATCATCAAGCAACGATAATGCATTTGAATAAGCCTCAACCACATTCAATACTTCTTTTTCTTCAATACCCAAAGTAGAAGCAAGCATTCTGGATTGAATCGTGATTGTTTTATTTAAAACATCTAAACGTTTTTGATTCACTGCACAACCTTTGATCATGTAATCTTTTAAAATGGAAGTTGCCCATCGTCTAAATGAAGTTGCTTTTTTAGAATTTACACGATATCCAACCGCAATAATCGCATCCAAATTATAAAAATCCATTTTACGAATTATTTTACGACTACCTTCCATTTGAACTTGTTCCATTTTGGAACAAGTTGCTTAACTCCAACAACACGCATTTTTTGCGTGTTGTTCTCTTTTTCAACTTCTTGATCTTTAAATGTGTTATTAATATGCTTACGAATTGTTTTTTCATCACGATCAAACAATAATGCCATTTGATTTGCAGATAACCACACAGTTTCATTATCTGATGATACAGTAACATCTAGTTGTAAATCACCATTTACGAATTTAATTATTTCGTTGTTCATGTGTACTCCAATCTTTCTTTATTAGTTAACAAACTCTAAATTATATGCAAAAACTACCACTATATCATTTGCATAACCATTCCTTTACCGGTATAATACAAATACAGAAAGACTACTAGATACAGTGGTCACTCTGAAATCATTCTAATGCTAAGGCACTAGTCAATTCCTTTGCGATTGGGCGGACTAGTGTCTTTTGCATTTTTCTATAATCATCAACGTAAGTCGTAGTATTTGAACTATGGCCATTAAAGTCATGGCAACGTCAATATAAAGATAAATGTACATATGACAACCTCCTACAATAATCGGAATCGAGCCGAGAACACAAGCTAAATTACTTTTAATTTCAGAGGTACCACCCTACTGTATCCAGTAGCCAATTCCTATTATAAAGGTCCAATGTGAAAACATTATTAAATCGCGTAATTTTCTAAAAATATTTTCCTCATCGACAATGCTGCTTTAAATATATGTGATAAAATAGAGAAAAGTAATAAGACAGAGGTTAAATAATCATGAAGAATTTAAATTTCATATTTACCAAAAACGGATTTCACATTGATGAAACAAAGGAAGAAAATACTTCCAAATGGGCTGAATCGTTCAAAAAATATAAATATTCTGCGCTCTATGAATTAGGGTTTGAAAACAATCTAAAGGGATTGACTCCAAGTGCATTTTATTTGTATCAACTATCTCAGAAATTCATTGAACTTCTAAGCAATCGACCTGAACTCGAAGTTGCTAGAGAAGATACTAAAGTAGAAGCATCCAATGAAGACTTAGAATATTTAATGTCCATCATTCCTTTTGCGATTGGTACAGAATTTATTGATGAAAAGTGGATTCAAAATATATTTCAACACTTAAATTCTCAATTTAGATGGGATATGAAATCATATAAGGGTACAGTTCAGATGTATCTTCAAGAAAAATCCCAAGATTTAAAAGCGGCTAAACGAATCTATTTTCACTTAGTCGAAAACGAAGAAGATCCAGACTTTCCATTTGCGTTTTTAGCTACGTATGCCACAAAAGATATAGAGAATCGTATTGTTCATATGCCACTAAAACATGCCTTAGTTGAATATAAAAATGATCAAGAACAATTATTGAATTTATTGTCATGTCTAAATGTAGTGGCTCAAAAGAATTCTTTGATTGCCCAATATATGGAAACTGGCGATTTATTTCACCCCATCAAATTAACGAGTAAAGAAGCCTATTCCTTATTAAAGAGTGTGCCTGACATTGAGGCTTGTGGCATTAAATGTAGAGTGCCTAACTGGTGGAAGAAAAAATATTCTTCTGTAAAAATCAATGTGAATATTGGAGACACCAAACCATCTATGTTTGGCTTTGACTCCATACTATCCTTACAACCATCACTAATTGTGAATGGACGTGCCCTAACTAAGAAAGAAATTAGTGAACTCTTAAAAATGGAAGAGGGACTTGCATGGCTTAAAGGTCAATGGGTAGAAATAAATCATAATAAGCTTCAACAACTTCTTGAACAAATGGAACAATATGATGGAACCATCACTTTAAAGGAAGCTTTGACAAAAACATATATGTCAAATGAAGAAGATATTGATGTCGATATGGGTATACAAATATCAAATGGAAAATGGTTAAGGGATATTTTAGGCAAATTAAAGAATCCTGCAAAAATCAAAAACAAAGCACAACCAAAATATTTAAACGCTACTCTTCGTCCTTATCAAAAGAGTGGATACAATTGGTTAAATCAAATGAATGATTTAGGTTTTGGTGCCTGTTTAGCCGACGACATGGGACTTGGTAAAACACTTCAAGTCATTTCCTTTTTAGAGAAGATGTATGAGAAAAATAAAGAGGCACATGTATTATTGATTGTTCCTGCATCCCTACTAGGAAACTGGTCAAAAGAAATTGATCGCTTTGCGCCTAAAATGACATATTATATCCTTCATGGAAAAAACAATATTCTACATGAAGACACATTCATAACGATTACTACGTATGGAATGGCATTACGCAATGAATTTTTACAAGAAAGAATATGGGACTGTTTGATTTTAGATGAGGCACAAGCCATTAAAAATCCGGCAACCAAACAAACCCGTGCCATTAAAAAGATTCCGAGCCATATGCGTATCGCAATGACAGGTACACCAATTGAAAATGATTTATCCAATTTATGGTCCCTATTTGACTTCTTAAATAAAGGATTGTTAGGTAGTGCATCCGACTTTAAGGAATACACAAAGAAAGTACAAGCCTATCCTGAATATATGACAAAATTAAAGATGTTGGTTTCTCCATTCATTTTAAGACGTTTAAAAACCGATAAAACAATCATTTCAGATTTACCAGACAAAATGGAAATCACAGAACACGTAGATTTATCCAAACGACAAGTTGTTTTGTATCGCAAAGAAGTTGATAAAGCTGAACAAGCAATATTAGATTCTACAGGACTTCAAAGAAGAGGCATCGTAATTGCGTTATTAACGAAATTGAAACAAATCTGTAATCACCCAGACCAATTTATTCATGATACCAACTACAATCCAAAAGACAGTGGTAAATATGCGATGTTGAAAGAGTTGTGTGAAACCATTTATGAGAAAAGAGAAAGAGTATTGGTGTTTACGCAATATAAAGAAATGTGCGAACCCCTATCCCAATACCTAGAATCTATTTTCCATAAGAAGGGATATATTATCCATGGTGGTATTCCTGCTAAAAAGCGTACGGAAATCGTTGAAAAATTCAATGATGAAAACACATACGTTCCATATATTGTATTATCTTTAAAAGCAGCTGGAACCGGATTAAACTTAACAGCTGCCAACCACGTCATTCACTTTGACCGCTGGTGGAATCCAGCCGTAGAAAACCAGGCGAGCGATCGAGCTTATCGTATTGGACAAACCAAAGAAGTCTTTGTACATAAACTCGTTTCAAATGGAACCATTGAAGAAAAAATTGATAAACTAATTGAGTCCAAACAAGAACTCGCAAATTCCATTCTTGCCTCTGGCCAAGAAAAATGGATTACTGAACTGGATACAAATGAACTAATGGACTTATTAAGATTGGACGTGTAGACTATGGCAAAATATTGGACAGCAAGCATGCAGTATTCGCAAATGAGCGTCGAAGAACTGCAAAGAAAAGCACAAGAAAGTGTTAAAAACGCAAAAAACAAAGGTAAAGAAATGCACCCCATCATTGTACAAGACAGACAAATCGCAAAAAGCTGGTGGGGCATGGCCTGGTGTAAAAACATTGAGCAATATGCCGATTATGCCAGTCGTATTGAACGAGGAAAAAGATATGTTCGTTCAGGTGCTGTTGTGGACTTACAAATTGTGAAGGGTAAAGTAAAAGCTCGTGTACAAGGCACAAGAAAAACACCCTACAAAGTGGAAATCAATATCAGTCCACTAAAAGAAGAAGTGTGTGAAGACATCATTGAAAAATGTAGTTCACAAATCCAAAACTTACAAGAACTTGTCAATGGACAATTCCCAGAAAGTTTAAAAGAAATATTCCTATCCGAAAGTGGACTCTTCCCAAGTCAAAGAGAAATCAGCTTCAACTGCAGCTGCCCCGACTGGGCTTTAATGTGCAAACACGTGGCTGCTGTACTCTATGGCATTGGAACCAAACTTGATGAAAACCCATTCCTATTCTTTGAACTTAGAGGAATCGATGTCAATAAACTTGTCGACGTAACCATTAAAGACCACGTGGACTCCCTACTAGAACATGCCAATATGCCACCAACAGATCGCGTAATGGATGATTCTTGTATTGAAACATTATTTGGATTAAAGTAAACAAGCACAAAATTAGAGGCAGTATGCTCAAAATATGAGTATACTGCCCTTTTTGACTAATTCATCTAATTCAAAATCATCACCAATCGCCCTGATTTTCACTGAATTTCATAGAATCAGAAAGACGAAATTGGAAAGTATAAATTGTATTGACACATATTACAAATTTGTTACAATTTAATTAATCGTAGCCTTCGCACCTCTTAACAATGTGGCCCAGAGGGCTCTTTTTTTTAGGAGAGTTTATGAATAATTTCAATGCACAGATTAAGCCAGTTTTAACATTCAATCAACTGTTTTTTACTGCGAAAACTGTAATCATTATCACGCACTTTTAGCTGCACCATTTTTGATTCCGCATGAACGGACATCAATTGAAAAATGGTTTCATAATCCCTCAATATCTAAATCTACAATTATCTGTTCAATCCGTTTTTCTTTTAAAAGATAGCTCATATAGATAGGAAGATATATTACTGTTCCATCCACCTCTACATTTCCGACTGAGAAAACGTATCCTTTCTCTATATGATAATCGGATACACTCATAAAATTATTCAAAGCCTTGTGTGATTTGTACGCTTTGCCTGATTTAACCTCGATTGGAACAACCTTACCACTCATTTCTATCACAAAATCAAGTTCTCCAAAATTCTTCTTTTTACAGAAATATGGTTCAAATCCATTGGCTATCAATTGCTGCGCTACAGCATTTTCAAAATGGGCTCCGTTGTTTACTTCTCCATTTTTATTAATCAACTCTATTTTTGTTTCTGCCGGATAGGCACTGGTAAGTAATCCTATATCACTTGAAAACAATCGGAATACATTACTGCTTTTGCTTGCTAAAAGAGGTATAACAGGTGCATCAACGTTATAAATCGGCAGTGCCACACCTGCATCCTTTAGCCACAAAAAGCTGTTTTCATATCTGCTAAACTTAAGTTCCTTATCCAGCATTGTAAAAACAAATTTTTTATTTTGTTTGTTTAATTCAGCAGGGATTATATCATATATTGATAGTAGCTTTAGTTTCTTGTCTTCAACCTCGTATTGTGAGAAATCCTCTTTATACAATGTTACTATATCCCGTTGTACCTTATCAACTTCCCTGATATCCTTTGTTTCAACATAAGTCTTCACCGCATCCGGCATTCCTCCAACAATTAGATATACAAAGAAAATCGACAATAGCTTTTGATGAACAAATTCATCCACCGGCGTACATGTCTCAAATTTTTCCTTTAGCATGTCCAATGTCACATTTGAAACATTATTTGCAATCATAAATTCTTCGAAATCCATTGGATACATTCTTATTACTGATAGATAACCAACAGGTACCGATGCGATTCCTTTAAGCTCTACACCTAATAGTGATCCACTCATTACATATTTGAAGCTGCCCTCATCTACAAGAAATTTAATCTTTGTAACGATTTCCGGACATTTCTGAATTTCATCAAAAAAAACAACTGTTTTATGTGGTTTACAATTTTCCGGCATTATCATTTTCAATTTAACCAAAAAATCTTCTGCACTCATTTCCGCATTTAAGTACTCAACCATTTCAGGATGATCAATAAAGTTTATCTCAAACTTAGTGTACTCACTCTTTTTAATTTCATCTCTTATGAGCCAGGTTTTCCCCGTCTGTCTGGCACCGGTTACCAATAACGCTTTATTCGATTTTTTTAACCAACCATCTATTGCCACAGAATCTTTTCTATACATATTATTATCCTCCAAATACAGAATATATCATTTGCCCCGTTTTTTCAATTAATTACCATGTTTTTTGCCCCGTTTTGCTAGTTTTATTTATTATATTTTGCCCCGTTTTTCTAATTACCTTAACTTTGCAGAATTCATATTCAATTATGTTCTTAACCCAAGTTTTTTAAAACCACAAAGTTTTAAAATAAGACCTTGTAAAACACGGCTAGGAGCAAGTACATTTTTTTCTTGTATCCCTTTTACACTGAGCTACATAAACGTAGACTCACTACTAGAACATGCCAATATGCCACCAACAGATCGCGTAATGGATGATTCTTGTATTGAAACATTGTTTGGATTAAAGTAATGCAATAAAGACACTAGTGAATTAGTTTCTTTTACTTTTTTTCTAATATAGTGTATATCTTTACGCTATTAGCTAATAGATTTGCATAAACACTTCTTTAACGCTATAATACAGATACAGAAAGACTACTGGATACAGTGGTCACTCTGAATTAATTTAGTGTAAAGACACTAGTAATCCATTGCTGAGGGTGAACTAGTGTCTTTTACATTTTTCTATGATAATTAATGTAATTCTTAGTATTTCTACTAGTGCCATTAAACACATGGCAACATCAATATATAGATATATATACATAGACATCTTCTCCTCTTACAAAAAAATTGAAGGATCTGCCGAGAACTCAAGCAGATTTCTTTTTTTAATTCAGAGGGTTCACCATTACTACATCCAATAGCCAATTCCCATTATAAATGTCCAATGTGAAAACATTGTGAATTCTACTATATTATTCAAAAAGGGATAGAACAACATTGAATTCTATCCCTACATATTATTTTTCAATCAAATCCTCTATCTTACAGCCAAATACTTTAGAAATACGATACAACTTATCTACACTCGCCTTATTAATATCTTTATTTCTTTGTTCATACAACTGAATTGAGCGAAGACTTACACCAGAAAGATTGGATAATTCTTGTTGTGTATAGCCATAATTAGTTCGAATACGCTTTAAGTTTGTTTCCACATAATACTCTTTCATTTTCAAATCCACAATATCTACAAACTTAGAAATATCCGCCTCATGAAGTGTATAATACATTCTTTTTAAATCTTCAAAACTTAAAACATGAAATATCTCTTTAAAACTTCTGTCTGAATACCATTGGTAATAGGCAACAACCCAACCAATCCAATACTCACATGAACGGCTATAATTTTCTTCAGGTTCAATATTCAACTCTTTTTGCATGGTCTCAAATACAATTTCATGTACAAGCTCAATACCACTTTTACCCGCCACACAAGCAGGCTCCCCATTTTCAATACGTTTACTAAATGAACTTACAATAAACATCTTCACAAAATCATCGCCTGAAATATGACATGTATTAATGGCATAATCAAAGGCATCTCCCAACATTGTTTGTGCATGTTTCAAATACATTTCAAAATACGAATGAATTCTCATCTTCAGCATCCTCCGTCATCACGCAACTAACTCTTGCTTTAATTATATACTAGAAAATGAATAATTCGTCTCACTAGCACTTTCAAAACACCAAAGCTTTAAGAAATTTCATACAAAACTTTTATTCTAAATTGTTTTAACACAAACTCTCTTTCCAGAAAACGCAATTCCAAACTTCAATATCTTTTTGATTCCCTCACTCTTCATTTCAGAATCATATTCCATACTATGAATCTGACTAATAGCTTCATCCGCCAAAAGTACTAATTCATTATCATCTAGATTTTTCTTCCACTTTAGTTCCATAATCATTCCAGGATGCTTATTATCTCTAGGCATTAGGCAAATGTCAAACCTACCTTTACCAGACTCTCTATTTGATTTGATTTTATATTGATTATCCATCATCGCCATCAACCCTAAAACCAAACCATGATAGAATGATTCACTAGCCGTATCATAGAAGCTAATTGCTTTATCCATATATTCTGCAATGGCTTTTTCTAGTTTTACATAATCATTTATGAACAAACTTTCCGCAATCTTATCAGCCGTCGTTCTTGAAACTGCACCAATCTGCATCAAATGTGCTAAAACCTCACTTTTATATACAGAAGCTATCTCTTTATTAGGTATAGATACCTGACATAAATAAGAACCATCTGCCTGCAATTCTTTAATTGTTGTTTTCAAATATCCAGCCACCAATAATAAACTAAATATATTAGATGATCCATATACACCATTTAGATCAATTCTTGCCAAAACTTTATCTCCAAGAATCAAAGAATACAGTTTTTCAGTTATATCCTCATCCGCCACTTTTAAAACATCTTCCAAAATCTCGTTCTTTCCAGTATTTACCCAATATGCCTGTGGAACACACCCCTTTGAAATATAGTTAATGACAGACCACGGATTATATATTTCTTCATTCCCAAATAAATATCCATCATACCATTCTTTAAGTTCACTCTCTTTTTCAGCAACTCCATAATAATCTAGCATTTTACTAACTTCTTCATCTGTGAATCCAAAGTAACAATCATACGCTTCATCCATTACTGAATTCACTGTTAGATTATTTAATCCACTGAAAATACATCCAGTTAAAATACCATAAGAAAGATTTTTATTATCTTTAAAGGCACCTGAAAAGAAATTTCTCGTAAACCCAATGATTTCATCATAAAAATCCTTAGAATAGCCCTCTTGAATTGGAGTATCATACTCATCAATAATAATGATTGGAGCTTTATCATAATGAGTCGCAAGCATTTTAGATAATTTTTCAAGCGATGAAGACAATTCCACTTCATTTTCCGTTGCACTTAATACTTTATTAAAATATTCCTTCTCATAATCCGATATTCTATCACTACTCAACAATTCCTGATGCCTTCCATACTCTTCTTGAAGAAGCGATTTAATTTTCTCTACAGTGGCCTGCCAAGAATCAAACTTTACATCTTTAAAAGTTAGGAAAATCATAGGATATTTACCTTGATGCGCTCGATAGCCTTCCCCACACTTCCAAATATCCTTATCTTTAAAATATTTAGACGTATCCTTATCTGTCTTTTCAAAATATACTCTAAGCATATCCATATTCAATGTTTTTCCAAATCTTCTTGGCCTAGTGAATAATGAAACCAATGACTTTTGATCTAAAAATTCCTTAATCAACATGGTTTTATCCACATAATAATAATCCGATTGAGCACGCACATAATCCGAAATACCAATAGGCAAAGGCTTTCTAGCTGTGGTCATCTCTCTTTTACTATATTCACCAGTTGAAATCCTACCATCTACTGGCTTTTGAGCATTATCTGGAATCTCCCAATTTTTTCCATTCTTAACAGCACCAGGAATTCGCCCCGATTTGCATAAACTCGAAACTGCACGAACACTAATATTCCAAATAGAAGCCATTTCTTTACAAGTTTTCATGTGAACACCACCAATCCTGCTACCATTAGTATAACCATTATACTTTTATACAAAAGAAAAGAGTAGAACACATCCTACTCTACAATCGTTTTATAATAGACGCCAAAATCAGAAAGTGCATCAATGATAGGTAGTAACTCCTTTCCAAGGTCCGTTAACCCATACTCTACCTTAGGTGGATTCTGTTTATAATCCTTACGATACACCAATCCATCCTCAATCATCTGTCTTAAACTGTCCGTTAATACTTTTTGTGAAATCCCATCCAAATCTCTTTGAAGCTCATTAAAACGCCAAGCTCGATTTCTTAGATTTCTAATAATTAATAATTTCCATTTTCCGCCAATCAACGCAACAGCCGTAGCCACCGGACATGCTGGCAATTCTTGTTTTGTCTTCATACCATTAATTTAACACACTCAAAATTAAATGTATAGGCACAAAAAGGTGCGTACTTGTTTTAATATGTGTTCGCCCATAAAATGAACACAGATATGGAGGAAAAATATATGTCAAATTACACAAAAACAACAATCAAAAAAGATGCAAGAATCGAATTACACGAAGCTTTATCTTTGACAGGAGCTGAAATCAGTATCAATGAACTACCTGCAGGAGCAAGCGTTCCCTTTGTTCATTCACACAAAAATAATGAGGAAGTATATGGAATTCTTTCTGGTAAAGGAAAAGTAATAATTGATGGAGAAGAAATCGCATTAAACGAAGGAGATTGGTTAAAGATTGCTCCTAGCGCAAAACGCCAATTCTTTGCGGCAAACGATTCTTCAATCCAATTCATTTGTATTCAAACTAAAGAAAATTCTCTTGAATCCTTTACAGCCGATGATGCAGTAATTTATTAGGCAAAAGAAAAGATGGAGCAATCCATCTTTTTTACGTTTTAGAATAATAATTGTAATCCCATTACAATGACCCACATATAAGCACAAGTCTTAGGAATCATCAATAAACCAATCTTTGGTTTTGTCTTAGACCACAATGTAACTGGGATATAACAACCAAATGAAATGATGATGGCTGCAACCATACGATTCATATGTAGATCGTACATATTTCCTGAAATCGCATAAAGAAGAATCACACCAATTCCAGTCAGGGCAAATACGGCATTACGAATTACAGACAACTTCCTATTTCCTTCTTCACTCGTCCAGTTATTCTGTGGTAAGAAACATACTACAATACGAATAATAGCTGAAATCCAAATCATAGCCTCCACCCAAACTGGTGCAGTCAATGTTGGGAAAGTTAATTTCCAGATAAACAATAAGATAATATAGAACACTGTCATTGTGATTGAAGATACCTGCAATCCAATTCCAAGCTGTCTTTTAATTTTATCATTCGTTCCATATACAGCTCTTTTAATACGAGGAACCAAGTGGAATGCGTCTCCACCACACAAAGTTAACGTTAATACGCCATATAAAATAAATAATGGATTTCCTTTCGAATATACAAAGAATAAAATTCCGGCAATTAAGTCAAAAATCAAGTAACAAGCATCAAAAATTGCTTCCATCAAATCAGGCATTCTTTTCATTTGAAATCATCCTTCCCATTATGTAAAGCTTTACATAATGGAAATAATGTAAAGTTGAGAATAATGTAAAGTAAAGCTTATAAGCCTTATAAATA
>NZ_CAKVMR010000027.1 GCF_934772795.1 uncultured Holdemanella sp. | reverse complement strand
TTTTGTTCTTTGGATACAAACTTACACAAAGAAGTCTTCGTGAGATTATACTCTTTTTGTTTAATACACATGATATTTGACAATTCTTTTTTCTTCTTTTTTTCAGAAGCTGACAGTTCAGAACCTTTCTTTTTAGAAAAGTCAGCTTTTCCATAAGCTTTGCGTGCATCCACATATTCTGTATCATGAAATAAAGCATTCAATCGATTTGTAGCATATCGAACCAACTGGTTATGCATCTGGTTCGCATAGAAAAAAGACTTCGACAAAAAACGTTTCTCAGATCCACTTAGTTCCAATTGAAAACGTACTGTATACATATCGAAATCTCCTTTTCTCTACATATATATTATAACATGGTTCCCGTATAGAAACTGTTGAAAAACTGTTACATACGTCATTCATCTCATGACCAAAGTCACGAGCGTTCTGACTTCAACAGTAAAATCCAAATTAATAAATATACTAAGAAGAAAATGATTGGTCCAAGAATGGATCCTTACTATTATCTTTAATTATATCAACTTTTCAAAAAGAATGATATAGTTTAACCATGAAACAAAATATCACAATCAAGCCTGAACTCAAAATCAAACAAGCCTTTAATTCGCAAAAGGAACAAAGTCTTAAAATCCTTTCTTATAATACAAAAGACTTAAAAGAATACTTATTCAAGCAATCGCAGACAAACCCATTTTTAACATATACGGCTGAGGCAGATGCATTCCTTGAATATGATCATTCTACACAAAGTTTATATGACAAAATTGAAGCTGAGCTTAAAAGTACAAATCAAACAATCCCTGAAGATCTATATCAATATTTAATTAGTCAATTAGATTCCAATGGCTATTTTAAAACAACTCCATCCATCTCTTATTATTCTGAAAAACAACTACAACAAGCCATCTACATTCTTCAAAGAACAGAGCCATATGGATGTTTTTGTAGAAATCTAAAAGAATCTTTAAGAGTACAATGTGAGCTTAGTGAAAATCCAGCTAGTGAAACAGGGACTATTTTATGTGATTATCTTGAAGATCTAGCACAACACAATTATGAAAATATTATGCACGAAACTGATCTTACGTTAGATGAAATCGATGAGGGATTCCATTTCATTCAAACACTCAATCCTAAGCCTGCCGCAAACTATTCTACAGATGCACCCATCTTACAAGCAGAAATCAAAGTTATGTATGATGGTGAATTTCATTTTGAATGGATCAACCAAAACTATTCCATTCAATTCGATGATATGAATAATCTTACTAAAGAATTAAGAGCCCTAAGAAATGAGGCTAAACAACTTTTAAATACAGTTCAAAAAAGAAATATGACACTTCTTCAAATCATGGATACACTATGCCATATTCAAAAGGATTTCTTCATTTCAAATAGTCCATTGAATTACTGTACACTAGAAATGGTAGCTAAAGAGTGTGGATTACATGCCTCTACTATATCGAGAGCTATCAATCAAAAAGGTTTTGAATTCAACAACAAGTATTATCCAATCAAGCACTTGTTCTGTCATACTGGATTTAAAAAAATTACATCCGAACAGATCAAACAAAGAATTAAATATTTAATTCAATTGGAAGACAAAACAAAACCCTTGAGTGATGAAAGTATCAAGAAAGCCTTAGCTAAAGAAAAAATCAACATTTCTAGAAGAGCCATCACAAAATATCGTGAGCAGTTACTAATTCCGTGCGCATCAAAAAGAAAGTCTATGTAAAATTAAGTGGTTAAAGTTCTTAAGAATTTAACCACTTTTTACATGAAAATGGACCCAGTTTACTGAGTCCATTTGAATTTATCATGTTTTTGTTTAATTAGTTTTTACGTACGTATTTCAAGCAGTCAAGAGTTACGGCGATAAGAATGATAATTCCTGAGAATACGAACTGTAAGTTTGTATCGATACCTAAAATTGTTAATGAATAAGTTAATGCAGTAAAGATCAATACACCGACTACTACACCAGAAATTTTACCGATACCACCAGTAAATGAAATACCACCAACTACGCAGGCAGCGATCGCATCCATTTCCCATCCTTGTCCATAAGCAGCTGAACCAGAACCAATCATACGAATACATTCTAACCATGAACCAAATCCGTATAAGATACCGGCCATCATGAAGGCACCAACAGTTACCTTAAATACTGAAATACCAGATACAGATGCAGCTTCTGGGTTTCCACCTACGGCATATAAGTTTTTACCGAATTTTGTTTTATTCCAAATAAACCAAACAATCGCAACTGCAGCTATAGCCCACAAAATAATTGTTGGGAAGCCACCAACCTTAGGAATGATCTTTCCTGGAATTGATTGATCAATACCACCAAAAGAAACACCTTTTGTTGAATAAGTTACTAAACCAAAGATAACTAACATGTTAGCCATTGTTGAAATGAATGGGTGCATCTTAAATCTAGCTGCAAAGAAACCAGCAATTGTTGTAAACAATGTACATAACACAACACAAACAACTAAAGCTAAAAGAATTCTTCCACCAACTGGCATAGTTGAGAAGTCAAATACTTTACCAAATACTGAACCAGTATTAGGACCATTGTGCATGATAATTGTAGCGGCTGTCATACCCATACCAACCATACGTCCAACAGACAAGTCGGTACCAGCTAACATGATTAATCCGGCTACACCTAATGCTAAGAACATTCTTGGTGATGCTTGTTGCATAATACTCAAGATGTTGTTGACAGTAAGAAGTTGTAATCCATTCTTTTTAATTGGTGTAATGATACATAAGAAAATGAATACAAAAATAATCGCAATATATAAACCGTTTTTCAATAAGAAATCACGTGTATTAAATGAATATTTGTAGTTCTCGATTTTTTGAGCTTGTTTTTCTGCAAATGAGAAGTTAGACATTTTCAATAAATCGATTAAGTGATATTCAAATGTGAACGCATCATGTTTGCGGTCTTTTGCCTCTTGCATATTTTTAGTATATTCAAGTTTTGCATCAAACATACGGTTCTTATAAATGAAGTTTTCTTCCTTGATTTCTTCTTTGTCACTAAGACCTGATAAAATATCTTTATGTTCTTTTTCTAAGTCTTTTAATTTTTTATCATAATCTGCCTTAGCTTTTTGAACTTCATACTTATTACTTTCAACAACTTTGTTGTAGTAATCTGTTTGATAGTGATCTTTTAAATATTTTTCAGCTTGAGCAACCTTTTCACTAATTGGCTGTTTATTTTTAGCTTCGATTTCTTTAGCTTTTTGTAATTTGCTGTTTAATTCTGAAAGACGAGCTTCCTTCTCGCTTTTAGTATAAATTTTATCTCTTTTTAAAGCCTCGATTTCTTCTGAATATTCCAAGACTTTATTTGTTCCTTCTTCTCTTAGTTCATCAATTTCAGCTTGGATTTTTCCAACATAATCCTCAATAGGTTTACGTAGTGCAAGCTCTTCATCACGACTAAGAATATTTGTAACTGTATTTGTCATAATTATCTCCTTTATAGGTATTTTGCACTGAGTCTCAACAACTCTTCCTGGTTAGTATCTTTTGTATTTACAATACCTGCTAAGCGTCCATTTGACATAACGCCAATACGGTTTGTGATACCTAAGATTTCTGGCATTTCACTTGAAACTACAATAATTGTTTTTCCTTGTTTAGCCATTTTGATGATCAATTCGTAAATTTCATATTTAGCACCTACGTCAATACCACGTGTAGGTTCATCCATCATGAATACATTTGGTGATCTCTCTAACCATTTACCGAAGATAACTTTTTGCTGGTTACCACCAGATAGACTTGTAATCGCATCATTTGGTCCCATACACTTAGTTCTCATGGTCTTGATTTCTTTATTAGTAGCTTGAACCATCTTATTATCAGAAAGTGCTACCTTATTCATATAAGTAGGTAAATTCGCAATTGTTGTATTGAATGTTAAATCACATTTCAAGAACAAACCATTCGCTTTACGCTCTTCAGTAATTAGCGCAAAACCATGTTCAATCGCTTCTTTAGCACTATTAAAGTTCATTAACTTATTGTCAAAATAAACACGACCTGATGCTCTTGTACGAATACCAAAGATTGTTTCTAGTAACTCTGTACGACCTGCACCTACTAAACCGTATAGACCGAAAATCTCACCTTTTTTAACGTCAAATGTAATATCTTTTAAGTATGGCTCATATTTTGTTGATACATGTTGAATAGATAACAACGGTTCTCCAGGAACATTATCAACAGGTGGGAATCGGTTATCCAATGAACGACCTACCATGGCTGCAATCAATTCATTCATGTTGGTTTCAGAAGTAGGTTTTGTCATAACCATCTTACCATCTCGTAGAACCGATACTTCATCGCAAATTTCAAAGATTTCATCCATTTTATGAGAAATATAAATTAGCGAAATGCCTTGTTTTTTTAGCATACGCATCATATCAAATAATTTATTAACCTCTTGTGTCATCAAAGAAGATGTTGGTTCATCAAGTACGATAACCTTTGAGTTATATGAAATAGCTCTGGCAATTTCACACATCTGTCTTTGTGATACAGACATATTTCGCATTGGTTGATCTAAGTTAACTGTCATACCAAGCTTTCTAAAAAGCTCAGATGATTTCTTTTTCATTCGATCTTCATCTACTACGCCAAAAGAATTAGTAGGATAACGACCCAAGAACAAATTGTCTTTAACATTTCTTTCAAGACATTGATTTAATTCCTGGTGCACCATGGCTATACCATTTTCAAGTGCTTCCTTTGGTCCAGAAAAATTAATTTCTTTTCCTTCTAAAAAAATTGTACCTTCATCTCTTTGATATGTCCCAAATAGACATTTCATCATTGTTGATTTACCAGCACCATTTTCTCCCATAAGCCCCATAACTGTGCCTGGTTTTAAATCTAAACTAATGTGATCCAAAACACGGTTACGTCCAAAAGACTTACTCATTCCGCGTATAGATAAGACTAATTCTTCATTCTTATCTGCCATAAAATCTCTCCTATTTTTTTACTACTATTTAAATAACATTAGGGAGAAAATAATTTCTCCCTAATAAGTTTAATCCTGTGTTTTATTGAATTATTTATTTAAGGATTCCTGTGTAAGAAGCTGCATTGTCAGTCTTAACCATGTTAATTGCGAATGCATCATATTTGTCTGGGTTTCCTAAACGGTTTGTGATGTTAGATTCAGTTTGTCCATCTCCACCAATGTATTCAACATCTAAATTCAATAAGTCATCATATTTTTCTAATAATGGTTGGTAAGTTGAACTTAAGAAGTTGTCAGAAGCATTGTAGATATTTAACCAAACGCTCTTCTTAGCGTGGTCTTTTTCATCTAATTGATTAGAAACTGGAGCATAAGTAACTGTTGAATCTAAGAAATCTTTATAGTTGTCACCAGTAACAGCAACGTTTAATGCATAGTAAGAACGTTGATCAGCATTGTATGTGAATACATCATCACTTAATACGTTTCCTGCATCATCTTCTGTACCGATACCTGTATCGATATCAACACCATCTAAAGCATTACGTAATACTCTTAATGTTAAATAAGCTTGAACGTCAGCATGTTGAGAAATTGTTCCACCATATCCTTCAGCGATTGCAGCAACTGCATCTGAGTTAGCATCGTATCCAAATGTAGGAACTTTATTTTCTTTTGACCATGCATTGAACATTGACATACCCATACCATCATTGTTAGAAGCTACAACGTCAACTTCTTCACCGAATGAAGCAGTCCATGTACCGATTGTATTACCTGCAGTTGCAGCATCCCATGTTGCACCTGAAGAGTTTTTCATTTCTTGAGAAGCAAGTTCTCTTACTGTATAAGTTTTTCCGTTAATTTCTAATGAACCATCTTGAACGTTCTTAGAAGAACCATCAGTATTGATTCCAGCTGGATCACTTACAACTTCGCCATCTTTTTCAACAGCTGTACCTAATGCTTTACGAACACCTCTTGTACGAGCAATAGAGTCATTGTGACCAACATCACCAATAGCTAATACGTAACCGATAACGCCATCTCCGTTACGATCTAATGTATCGATATTCTTTTCGATATAATCTTTAATCATTTGACCTTGAAGTTCAGCACCTTGATTTGCATCGAAACCAACATAATAAGTATCTTTGTTGAAGTTTAATGCATCCATATCTAATTCACCAGTTGAACTGTTTGAAGGTTGACGGTTATACCATACCAATGGTTTATCAGCGTTCGCAACACTAGAACCACCAGTTTTTCCTTCATCTCCTCCACTGCTACAAGCAGTTAATGCAACACCCATAGATAAAGCTGCAGCAATTGTTAAAAATCTTTTGTTCATATTATCCTCCTGTATAGATTTTTACACTAAGACACACTTCCCAAATGGATACTTCACATTCTATATAGAGACATACATATAATATGATTGGCAGCCGGGTGTTTCAAAATGAATTTATAAATTATACTCGAAACAAAGCCATTTGTCGTGAAATCAATTTATATTATCTGTTATACACTTTTAATATCCGCTTTATATCCTAATCAATGGGATGCGTCTTTTTACTACTGTATCATAGCACATACTTGCAAGCGCTTTCAATCATTTTTTTAAAAAATTTTTTATAACCCCAATTAATTAAATCACACTATTTTATTAATTTTTTCACATATCCACCCAATAAAATATAACCCATATTCCTATCAAATTTCTAGGCTTTGTCATATACAAAATGATACTTTAAACATATCAATTTCTTTACCTACAACAAAAATATAAATCTGAAAAAATCAATTTAAAAAAAATTAATTTTTTTGCTTGCAATATTAACATTCTTATAGTATCATTAACTAGCACTTGTCAGGAAAGACAAGTTTAATATACATGGCGCGTTGGAGAAACGGTTAACTCACATGCCTTTCACGCATGCATTCACGGGTTCGAATCCCGTACGCGTCACCATTGTTTAAATAAAGTCCGAAAGGACTTCTTTTTTTTACGCAAAACAACTTCACATAGAAAAAGGATCTCAGTTTATACTATTACTGAAATCCTTTGAAACGTTAAAGTTCATTCACAATGTTATGTACCCAAATCCCCTTTTTGACTAATGTGATTCCTAATATTGCCTTAGGAATATCAACACATTGTACAAGTAAGTACACATTGAATATAGGAAGATTTGTAAAACGAGTTAAACACATCGCAACCATAAACGTAAATATAAATGTATATCCACTATCAAAGAAGAATGTTAATAATGTTTTTCCACCTGCTCGCATTGTAAAGTAGCTACTATAATACAAAGAAATAATTGGAAGCATACAAGCCGAAACTCTCAACAAAGATGTTGCTAACGACTTTACTTCTATAGACGTATTGTAGATTTGTGGAATAAATGATGAACATCCAAACAAAGCTACACCAATACATAGACACATCATAAAGTTCATAAACACCATCTTCAAATCACAGTCTTTGGCATATTCAATTTCACCAGCACCAAGTCTTTGACCTACAATAATTGAAATCGAATTTCCCATCGCATAACAAATAATCATAAAGAAATTGGTTACTGTTGATGTAATATTGATGGCCGCCACAGCCTCAAGTCCTCTTGTTGAATAACATTGAGAAATAAGTGCAATAGATATCGACCACAATATTTCATTACACAATAGTGGCACCCCTCTTTTAACAACATTCTTAAATATATCACCAGATATCTTATCCAAACGCATCGCATCTTGTAAATATTCATTCTTATATCCCGCAGCTATATTTATACTCATTTCCACTACACGAGAAACCACCGTCCCAATTGCCGCGCCTATAACGCCAAGTCTAGGAAAACCAAAATGTCCAAAAATTAAAATGTAGTTGATACAAAAGTTCACAATAACGGCTATAACACTAGCCTTCATCGGTAAAACTGTATTCCCCGTTTCTCTTAACGAAGAAGAATATACTTGTGTAATCGCAAATGGAATCAGTCCAATCAACATAACATTCATATACTGCATGCCATAATTCAATGTTATCAAACTATCTGTTGGATCATCATTTAAATATAAAGAAATTAATGAAGGTCCAAGTAATTTAAAAATACAAATGGCCAGCACCGAAATCAAAATACCAATCAACATTTTAATTCGGAAACAATTATGTACACCATCTCGATTCCCTCTTCCATAGAACTGTGCCAAGAATATTCCAGCACCTGACATTGCACCAAAAACACTCACATTAAACACTTGAAGCAATTGATTTGAAATAGATACACCACTCATAGATAGTGTTCCCAATTGTCCAATCATAATGTTATCTAATAAACTGGCAAGATTGGTAAACCCATTCTGTATCACAATTGGTATACATACAATCAAAACCATTCGATAAAACTTCTTATCACCAATTAACGATTTCATGCCCTTTCCCCTCTATGTAGAAATACCGAGAACTTTTAATGATTCTCGGTATTATTTTTGTTGTAACACAATGCACCTAATAAATTGGCATCATTGTTAAATTTACAAGCTTTGACAACAGGCTTCTCCAATGTAGGAAACCATTGTTTCAAATTATTCATATTTTCTTTGATACACTCAATGAGTTTAGGCTGTGCCGATATGCCTCCACCAATCAAAATTGTATCCACATCCAATAATAATTGAAGATTATTTAACATCCAAGCCAAATTTTGGCAATATTTGTTGAAATCTGCATATACTTTTTCATCATCTAAATGATCAAAAAGTTCTTTACCCGTTAAACCCGTTGCTCTTTCAAGACCATCTTTTCCAAAGCAATACGCCATGGTATTCTTAAAAGTCTTTTCCGTATCCATATGCGCATCTGAATATTCACCAGCCAATAAATGTGAACCTTCATATACTTTATGATCAATCACTATACCCATTCCAATATAGGTACCTAAAACAACAACCAAAGCATTCTTTGAATGTATCAAATTTCCAAATCCAAGCTCTGCCCACGTTGCACAACGACCATCATTTTCAATTGTCACTTTACAATCTTTGATTTCTTCCAACCTTTCCTTTAAAGGATAATTTGAAAGAAACGCAAGCCTACCCGTAATAAAAGCTTTTGAATGATCTTTATTCAAGATTCCAGGCATACTGATCGCAATTCCAGTATATTCAAAGGGTAAATCACAAATGGATTGAACTATTTTATCCGCCGTATCCAAAGTAGGATATTCCCCTTTTTGTAGGATATTTCCCGACGCATCGCATAATCCATATTTAATATTGGTACCACCAATGTCGATCGTTAAAATCATAATTTTTGCGACGTTGAAATTGTGTAACTATATAAATCACCACGATAGTAACACATTGTATACTCTATCTTTTTCTTCTTTTTATCATAAGAAACACGCTTACGGGCTAATACCGGCTGATCCTTACGTATCTTCAGAGCCAAACAGATTTCTTCACTCGGATTAATCGCAGAAAACTCTTCATCTATTCTTGTAGGTGCGCCAATCACTTCATAAATAGACTGTGTTTGTTCTTCCATATTCAAAGGTATATTCAAACTTAAAGGAAAATAAGACACAAAATACACCAATAACACATCATCTGCACTACGAACTCTTCGAACACAATACATCATTTCTTCGTCCAAGCCAAACAATTCTCTTGTGGCTTCATCCGGAATTTCTTTTGTGATGTGAAAAGATTTTGTTCCCGGCATTCTTCCTAAAGCTGTCATTTCATCTGTAAAACTACGGATATGTGACAATTCCTCTTTGATTTTAGGCCTGTATGTCACAAACGTACCCTTGCCACGACCACGCTTCACCATACCTTCCTGCTCTAATTCAAGAATAGCCTGTCTAGCTGTAATTCTTGAAACATCGTAAATCTCTTGAATTTCCATTTCACTGTCAACGCGATCTCCTACAGCCAAGATTCCATCTTGAATATCTTTTTTGTAGAACTCCTTAATTTGTTTATAGTAAGGAAGATGACCCGGCGTTGTATCCAACTTATGCATAATTTGATCTCCTTATATTTGTTATAACAATTATATGATATTTCTTCTTTGCTTGTCAATTTCAATCCATTCATCTAATGTCATTGGAACATAATCGCTGTACATACAAAAACAATTAATCAACTGACAAGGCACACCCTCCAATTGACCATCGCTGATTCTTGGATGTTTTTGTTGATGAATATACTCTTGATACGCATCCAAAAACTGCTGATCTTGGGTCGCATGAATATGTCCATGCAACATAAATGTTTTTGGATTTCCATCCTCATCTCTTCGATATTGTCCGTTATAGCACGCAATTGGATAATGAGACAACACTACTTTTCGCTTATTCTCATTTAATTCCGCATAATCTTTGATCCACACAAATCTTGAAGTATCAAAATTTTTATCATCCAAGAAACGATCGTGATTTCCACGAATCAAATAAATTTTACCCTTTAATTCATCTAAGATCTCTGCCGTTTGACTTGCGTTTCCCCAAGAAAAATCTCCCAAAACAACAACTTCATCATTCTTTCGAACTTTACTGTTCCATTGATCAATCATATATTCATTCATATGTTCAATGTCTTCAAAGCCTCTTTGATCCATCTTTTCATTCAACGAACGATGAAAAAAATGTGTATCCGCAATATAATAACGCATCTTTTAACTCATCCTTTCAAACAGAAAATAGCGGAAAACCCGCTATTTTATCATACACGCAAATCCTTCTTGTTTAAAAGCACTTTGCGTCTTTTTCAAACTTACATAATCCGATTGAGCTTCGCCCTTATCCAATAAGCCACTTTCAATCAGTGTATCTATATTTGCTGTTTTAAAATCCATTTCCAACGTCACTTCAACCTGCTGTTCTTTTAATTCAGTAGATACATGAACGCCTTCAATCGAATTATATTTATCATCCAATGAAGAATTGATCTTAGATTGGATCTGTTCAGAATTCATATCTTCTGTTATACCTAAATCTGAAAAGCTCATCGCAAACTTCTGTGTCATCTTTTGAATCTTATCCCCCTTAGCTTCAAAAGTAACTTGTTGCGAAGAATCATTCTTACAATCGATTACCTTTATTTTATTTGTCTTTTTTACTGTAACCGGCGCCTTTTCCGTTGACTTACTCTTTTGATGCGTAAGATCACTCACTTTTGTACAGCCACTCAACAATAAACATGCACACAACAAATATTGAATTCGCATAAGTATTCCCCCTTACGCAAATCATTTTATCATGAAATCAAATGTTCATCCACAAAGTTCGAAAGTTCATCCAAGCCAGCCTTAAACAACTTACTATCTTGAGCTAAACCTAAACGGAAATAGTATTCTTTATCAAAGCAAGATCCTGGCACAAAGAAAACACCTTTTTCTGCCAATAATAATTTTGCGAACGTCTCACTCTTTAACTCAAAATAATATTTCAGAAAACACACAGTACCACCACTTGGCAATACACATTCAAAATAAGGATTTTCTTTAAGCCATTCATGAACAATGGTTTTATTAGATGAAATAATTTCCTTCGCTCTTAAAATCAATTCATCCTTATGCTTAAGGGCAATCCACCCTAATTTATCCACTAAAGGACCTGTAGAAATCATAGAATAATCCCTTCTCACATTGATTTGATGAATCACATATGTATTGGCTTTGATCCACCCAAGACGTAATCCGGCAAGCGAGAAAATCTTACTTAGACTCGAAGTTGAAATACCATTCTCATATAAATCGCTTATAGAAGCCTCGTCATTCAACCCGCGATATACTTCATCACAAAGAATATACGTATTATATGGTTTACATAATTCAATCAATGCATTTAAAAAACACCTTGAATATTCCGTTCCCGTTGGATTTGAAGGATTATTTAAAATAATCATTTTCGTTGAGGGATTTAAAATATCCCTAAACTTTTCCACACTCAGCTGCCAATTCATTTCATCCAATTCTACCAGATGCACTTTACAACCAAGTGATTTTGGAACATCCACAAACTGTTGGTATCCAGGAACCACACTAATGACTTCATCCCCTTTTTCTAATAAAGTATTCATCACGAGTTCATTTGCCTGCAAACACCCTTGCGCCGTTGTGATATTGTCAATTGTTCCATGCTCATATAAAGATAAGATTTCCTTTTTTAATTCAATATCGCCTGTAATCTGACCATAATCTAATGTTAAATTCGAAAAATCAAATTCTTCCAAGTCTAACAATTCTTGTAAAGTAAGTGCTTTTACACATGTATCTGTCATGTTGTAGATGGCATCATTTTCATAGTCATTCATCCATTGTTCGACTTTAAAATCTGGCAATCTCATTCGTAGAATACCTTACTCAAGAAATCCTTTGCACGATCCGACTGAGGATTCTCAAAGAATTTTTCACTCGTATTCTCTTCTACAATTTCACCTTGATCCAAGAAAACAACTCGAGTTCCTACCTTTCTCGCAAAGCCCATTTCATGTGTAACCACAACCATTGTCATTCCTTGTTTACCAAGATCTTTCATTACTTCAAGTACTTCCTTGATCATTTCTGGATCTAAAGCACTTGTAGGTTCATCAAACAACATAATATCTGGATTCATACATAAGGCTCTCGCAATCGCAACACGCTGTTTTTGTCCACCAGACAAGTTATTAGGATACGCATCTTTCTTTTCTAACAATCCAACTTTATCTAAATACTCTAAAGCTGTTTTTTCAGCCTCTTCATCCGATTTGTTTAACACTTCTACCTGAGCTAACTTACAATTTTGTAAAACCGACATATTCGGAAATAAATTAAAATGTTGGAAGACAAATCCCATACGATTTCGTTGTGCACGAAACTTCTTTTCATCATTTGGATTCATCCATTCATCATCCATATAAATTTTTCCTGAATCTACATGTTCCAAACCATGAATACAACGCAACAACGTACTTTTCCCTGAACCACTTGGACCAATCAACGAGATAATATCGCCTTTATTGACTTCTAAGTTCACATTTTTTAGGGCATGTGTTTTATTAAAATTTTTTGAAACATTCTCTACTCTAATCACTTACAGCCAACCTCTTTTCTACTTTATTTCCAATACAAGAAACAATACATGTCATAATCAAATAGAATATTGCCGCTAACATATATGGCGACATAACATCATAATACTCAGCTCCAATGACTTGTGCACCCTTTAAAAGTTCCACTGCACCAATACAACTAATCAAAGAACTATCTTTGATCAAAGTAATAAATTCGCTGATCAATGGTGGTACTACACGCTTAAATGCTTGGGGTAAAATGACCAGTTTCATTGTTTTCCAATTTGATAATCCCAAAGTTTCACAAGCTTCCCACTGACCTTTATCCACGCCATTGATTCCTGAACGTAACAATTCCGTTTGATATGCGCCAGAGTTAATACTAAGGGCAATCATACCTATTACGATCGGGTTGATTCTTAAAACGCTACCCGTAAAAGCTGTATAAATCGATGGAATAACAGAGAAAATAATCAAAATCTGTAGAAGCAATGGTGTGCCACGAATGATTGTGACATACACAAACGCTATAGCTCTAGGCACCTTATGTTTGCTTCTTCTTCCACTGGCTCCTAAAATTCCAAGGACTAAACCAATTAAAAGGGAAAGCGCTGCAATCGCAACCGACAACAGCGCACCCTTCGCCAAATAGAGTATATTCTCTAATGTAAATACCTGATCAATCGCAACAAACATACACTTTCCTCACTTTTCTTTTACTTTGTTTCTAATGGAGATAAATCGTATTTTTCACATAACTTAGCATAATCATCACTCGCCAAGAATTTCTTAATACATGTATTCATCTTCTTAATCATATCTGTATTACCTTTTTTCGCAATGATGTAGTTTTGTTCATCCATTAAAGATTCATCTAACATTTTAAACTCGCCACTCTTTACATAGTTTTTCGCTACACCCAAGTCAACGATAGCTGCATCATATTGATTTGCACTTAATGCATTCATAATATCTTGTACATTCTTTAATCCAGTTACTTTGGCATCCTTAACTTCTTTTGCGGCAGCCTCACCAGTAGCTCCAGTTTGAGCAACTAAAGATTTACCTTCTAAATCCGCAGTCGATGCGATATCTGAATCTTTTGGGATCACAGCAACCTGGCTTGATCCTAAGTATGGATCTGACCATTCTACTTTACGTTTTGAATCATAGGTAAATCCTGAAATACCCACATCAATTTGATCACCTTGAAGCTGTGTAATGATATTATCAAAATCCATCTTCTTCATTTCTAACTTGTAAGTAACGCCTTCTTCATCACTTAGATATTCTTCAAAACACTTCATCATATCTGGATCGAATCCAACAATGTCTCCCTTTTTATTTTCGGATTCATAAGGAGCATAATCTGGAGAAATCCCCACAGTAATTGTTTTTACATCCTCTGATTCACTTGAACATCCTGCCATTGTCAATGCGGTTAAAGCCGCCATACCTAATTTAATAATTTTTTTCATTTTATATTCCTACCTTTCTTCATGTGTAAATCAAAAATTATTCTATATCGTCGATCACTTTCCATTCACACACACCCTTTCTAATAAAAAAAACGCCCAAATATATTGGACGTTATATACGCGGTACCACCAAAATTCCATCTGCCTATACAGATGACACCTCATTCTTAACGCGAATTCACGATTTAGCCTCAAACCTTCGACTAAATAACTCCAAGACACGTTCCAAAAGATTTTTCAATAACTTGCACCTACCGTTATCTCTCTTAAGAAAAATTACTTTTGTACTTCTTCTTTTCTTTGTTTATGTAAACTATTATATTCACTTTCTGAAAACATGCAAGATAAAATTGAAATATTTTTACATTTGTTTACAAAAAAATAGAACCTCCTAAGAGATTCTATTCATTTTCTGCAATAAATTCATTTAAAGCATCGATTGTTTTTGTGTATTGCTCTTTGACTGCACCAAATTGTTGTAGCCCCAACTCCAAGTTTCCTGCTCGCAAACTCTCTGTGATTTCAAAACTAGGCTTATATAGATGATCAAAGCCTAAGTTCATACATACTCCTTTTAAAGTATGTGCAGCTCGAAAAGCTAAATCCACTTGTTTTTCGTTCAAAGCCGTTTCTAATTCTTGAAAACTCGTATCATCTTTAAATTTTAACGCAAACTTTTCAATCATTTTAGCACTTGGCAAACGCTTAATAACATCTTGATAGTTTGCTCCCATTTTTACATAACATTCTTCGATTGTCATTCTATTTTCCTCTCTAAAATATAACTGAATATTAAATTAATATTTTAATTAAAGCTTTTTTAAATCATCTATATTCTATAATCTAACCAAATAAAATGCAATATAAAAAGGAAGCAAAAGCTTCCTGAATGATTAGTTCTTTAATGCTTGTAATGGTGCAGGAATTCTTCCTCCACGATTGATCATGACATCGTTTGAAATCTGAGAAATTGGCATCACTGGACCAGCACCTAATAAACCACCAAAGTCTAATTCATCTCCAACATCTTTTCCAATCGCAGGAATCACACGTACAGCTGTCGTCTTTGTGTTAACCATACCGATTGCAGCTTCATCCGCAATAATTCCTGAAATAACGCTTGCGCTTGTTTCACCTGGAATTACAATCATATCCAATCCAACACTACATACTGCCGTCATTGCTTCTAATTTTTCTAATTTTAATGCCCCTGTTCTTGCCGCATGAATCATACCTGCATCTTCACTCACTGGAATGAAAGCACCTGATAATCCACCAACATTGCTTGTTGCCATAACGCCGCCTTTTTTAACCGCATCATTCAACATGGCTAAGCAAGCTGTTGTTCCATAAGCCCCACAAGTTTCTAATCCCATTTCTTCTAGAATATAGGCAACACTATCACCAACAGCTGGAGTTGGAGCTAATGACAAGTCCACAATTCCAAATGGCACACCTAGTTTTTCACTGGCAACAGTTCCAACCAATTGTCCCATACGCGTAATCTTAAAGGCTGTTCGTTTGATTAAATCTGCAATCTGATCCATACGCAATGATTTATCGGCTTTACTTAATACAGCACGCACAACACCTGGTCCAGATACACCGACATTGATTACACAATCGGCTTCACCTACACCATGGAAGGCACCAGCCATAAATGGATTGTCTTCAGGCGCATTACAGAATACAACAAGTTTAGCAGCGCCTAAACAATTGTCATCCTTTGTATATTCAGCACAACGCTTCACAATACGTCCCATCTGTGCAACGGCATCCATATTGATTCCAGCTTTTGTACTACCTACATTGACACTAGCACAAACATGCTGCGTTTTCGCCAAGGCTTCAGGAATAGATTCAATCAATTCATTATCCCCTGCTGCATATCCTTTTTGTACTAACGCAGAATATCCACCAATAAAATCAACCCCTAATTTTTGAGCACAACGCTCTAAAGTTAATGCATATTCAACTGGATTTCCTCCTGAACAAGCCACTAACATCGCAATTGGGGTTACACTGATACGTTTATTTACAACGGGAATACCATAAGTCTTACTAAAATCGTTTCCAACTTTTACTAAGTCTTTGGCTAAGCGGCAAATCTTTTCTTCCACTTTTTGACATGACACATGAATGTCTGGATCCATACAATCCAATAAACTAATACCCATTGTGATTGTACGAATATCCAAATATTCTTCGTCAATCATCTTTATTGTTTCTAAAATTTCATTTGTCTGCATAGGAATACCTCATTAAATTTTGTGCATAGAATTGAAAATATCCTGATGCATACAACGAATGACTAGATTCTTTTCTTTCCCTAATTTTTCCATTCTTTCCGCAAATTCATTTAATGGAATACTCATTTCATCAATCGCAACCATCATAGTCATAGTAAACATAGAATCTACGATTGTTTGAGTTACATCCAATACATTTAGATTGTAGTTTGCGCATTCATTGGCAATCATAGCCAAGATTCCTACTTTGTCTTTTCCAATTACACTAATAACAGCCTTCATCATCATTCTCCTTAAAATTTGATTTCACATTTTTCAAAGCGTATAAGCTCATATGGTTCATATGCACTCTGGATTCCCTGCACATTCACATCATATTCACTTGGCATAAAGGATACCTCATTTTGTTGATTTAGACAATCCTTAATAATTTGACTTTGTTCTTTTGTCAAAGTATGTGACTTCTTGAAACAAATGTCATTTGCCTTATCAACCAATACAATTTCGACATCTAGACAATCATTTTTAAATAAGTGTTCTTTCCAGTCACACTCTTGTACATTGAAATAAAAATCACTGGAATCAATATCGCCACCTTCAAGCACAAACACGGCAATATCGTTTGTGTAACAAAAATGAAGATCGATACCACTATTCAACATATCAATTTCCTCCTGTGTCCAATCCTCATCTTTTATTACTAACATAAAACGGTTTTCTACATAGTCCATAATGGCACCAAAATCGATGTCATATGCGAATTTTTCTTTTTTTCCCATACATCCATTATAAAGATTATCTCAAGAAAAAGCGAATCAATTTCTCATTCATTTTCGTATAAGGCTGATAACGCATAGGTAAGTCAATCATTCTCTTTTTATCTACAATACTCTTTGTGTGACTAAACGTATCAAAGCCACGTTTTCCATGATAAGAACCCATACCACTTTCGCCTACGCCACCAAAGCCCATATTACTAGTAGCTAAATGAATCACAACATCATTGATACAACCACCACCAAAGGCTACTTCACTTGTTACTTTCTTCGATACCTGTTTATTATTTGTGAAAATATATAAAGCTAATGGGCTAGGCATAGAATTAATTTTATCGATAATCCAATCTAAATCTGAATATGTCAAAACTGGCATAACAGGCCCAAATATCTCTTCCTGCATAATTGGATCTGAAAAATCCACGTCATCCATCACTGTTGGTTCAATTTGTAGATCATGATGTTTTCCACCATATACAACCTTCTCCTTATCAATTAAGCCCAATATTCTCTTATAATGCTTTTCACTAATAATATGACCATAATCATCTAAGCTCGCATATTGACGTTTAATTTCCGCAATCACACATTCGATAAATCGATCTTTTATAGATTCATGCACCAATATATAGTCTGGAGCTACACAAGTTTGTCCACAATTCAAATATTTTCCAAACACAATTCTTCGTGCAGCTAATTTGATATCTGCATCTTTATCTACAATACAAGGACTTTTTCCACCCAATTCTAAAGTAACCGGTGTTAAATATTGACTCGCCTTATTCATCACAATTTTTCCTACACGTTTTGAACCTGTATAAAAAATATAGTCAAACTTTGAATCTAGTAGTTTAGAACTCACTTCACTATCTCCAAGTACACAAGCCACATATTCTGGATCAAAGTATTCTTCAATCATATCCTTAATAACTTGGGATGTGTGTGGACTAAATTCACTTGGTTTTAATACAACCGTATTTCCTGCTGCAAGTGCATCAATTAACGGATCAATAGATAATAAAAATGGATAATTCCAAGGACTGATGACTAACACCACACCATAGGGACTTGGCTTTTCAAAACTGCGCGACAAAAATTGTGCCAATGGTGTATATACAGTCTTTTCTTTAGCGAACTTACGAATGTGTTTTTCCATGTAAGTTAATTCACTTAAAGCTAACCCTACTTCACACATATACGTTTCAAAATTTGATTTTCCAACATCCTTTTTTATTGCCTCATTGATTCTATCTTCATAAGCTAAAATTGCCTTTTTTAAAGTTTTTAAGGCATTTACTCTAAAATCAACATCTAGAGTTTTATGTTGATTAAAAAATTCTCTTTGGTTTAAAACGATTGGATCCATACTTAATCCTCCACTACTAAATCATACACTTTTTCTAACTCTTTTACATCCCACAAAACTGGAACTGGATACAATGGATTGGCTTCATGATCCGCATAAAGAGCCAATTCATGTATATCTGATTTTTTCAAATCACTAAATGTGGATGAAATGCCAAAATGCTTTTTCATTAAAGTAATTTGTTCAATAAAACGCTCTGCCCCCACTTTATAAGAATCATTCACATTACAGATTCCACAATACAAAGCCATTTCATATAACTTCTTATACACACTTTCTCCATATTGTTTCAACACAACATCTAACAATGTCGCATTAGCCAGTCCATGCGCAATATTATATTTTCCACCTAATGAATGGGCTATCGCATGCACATATCCCACATATGAAACTGTAAAGGCATGTCCTGCATAGTAGGCAGCATCCAACATATTGCTTCTAGCTTCTAAATCATTCCCATTCTCATACACCTTATATATATTTTCAAAAATAAGTTTTGTGGCCCTTAACGCATAATCACGCGTCTTTTCTGTAGTCGAATTTCCAATATAAGCCTCAATCGCATGGGTTAAAGCATCCATCCCTGTACATGCCGTTATAAATGGAGGCAAAGATAATGTGGGTTTAGGATCTAGAACCGCATAATCAGGAATCAAATTAAAATCGTTGATCGCATATTTATGACGTGTTTTTGAATCTACAATGACAGCCGCAAGAGTTGTTTCACTTCCTGTTCCAGCTGTGGTAGGTACACAAATCAACAATGGTAGTTTCTTCCATATCCTTAAGATTCCCTCCATCTTTGAGAGTGGTTTCTTAGGGCGAGCAAGTCTAGCACCAACGGCCTTAGCACAATCCATACTGGACCCTCCACCAAAACCTATCAAAGCCTGACACTTAGAAGATAAGTATATATTTTTAGCTTCTTCTACATTATCACTCGTTGGATTTGCGACCGTCTTATCATAAATTACATATGAAATAGAATGATGATCCAAGTGTTCACACATACGATCTAATATACCCAATTGATGTACTGTAGAATCAGTAATAACCATGACTTTAGAAATATGATTATCCATACAAACATGAGAAATCAAAGATGTACTCTTTAATATTTCTGGAGTTCGATAGGGTAAAACAGGAATTACAAGTTTAAAACAATTCTGAAAAATTCGACAATATATTTTCTTAAACGTATTCATAAAGTACCTCCGTTTAGTTAACTTTGTATACTTTATATTCATTTGTTCACTTTGTCAACTATAAAAATATGGACACATACATGTCCATATCCTTATGATTTCATCAATAACCTTTCAATCGACTCTTTACTTACTGAATCCTTTATCTACCATCTTTTAATACATCTCACATTATACATATAAGAAAAGAAGAGATTTTTTCTCTTCTTATCAATCACTTAATACTTGTTTTAGGCTCTCAACAGATATTGAACAAACCTTAGAAATCTCATTGACACTCATTCCATTCTTTATCATAGTCTTGTACAAAAGAACCTGTCCTAGTTCTACACCCTGTTCAATGCCTCGTTCAATTCCTTGTTTGATTCCTTTTTTTATTCCTTCAGCTTCCCATTCCTTTGATTTTACTTCAAGCCATCTCTTTTCCGCTTCACACATCTCAATACACCTAAGCTTTCATCAATAGCTTTTTAATCGACTCTTCACTTACTGAGAAAATCGATGCGATAGCTTTAACACTGAATCCTTTTTCTAGCATGGTTTGATATACTTCAAATTGATTTAGTTCAATTCCTTGTTCAATGCCTTTTCTTATTCCTTCAGCTTCCCATTCCTTTGACTTTACTTCTAGCCATCTCTTTTCTGCTTCGCACATCTCAATCTCCTCCTTTTCCTCTAGTTCTTTTAAATCCAACCACTCTACATCCGTCAATGTCTTGACTACTTTTAACACACTGCTTTTCACTAGTCCAAAATCATTGGCCTTTCCTTCATAAATAGATTGATCATAAATACTACGACATATGTAGAATAGATTATACACATCTTCTTCATTAAAATTATATGAAGTATTTCCCGTGATTTCAATCAGATTCATTTTGTAGTCATTGAAATAAGATTTGAACCTTTCATCCACCTCTACAAGTTCAGAAAGCTGTCTAGCCGCATTCCAAGGCCTTTCACCTGTATAGAACACAAGAATGTGCACCATTGGAAGTTTCTCTTTTACCTTATTCTTCTTTGACTTCTTTAACATTCGCTCATAAGCTACAAACTCATATGTAGCCGCTCTTACAACCATTGAATAATCCACACGACTTTGATTCTCAATAATGAATGCACTATATACATTTCCATCATTATACTTACGAATCACATCCACATGCTTTTCTAAATCCATATTCGCATCATTCATCTCTGAATCGAGTTCTTCACAGTTCTCTGGTTTAAGAACTTTTTCTCCATTAAAGAAGTAGGCATTAAAAAAGTCGACAAAATAGGCATCGTTTTCTAGAAACTCCTTCATTGTTTCATCTTTTCTTTCCTCCATATTCTTAAACGTTTTTTTTGAAGGTTTTTCCAAAAAAGATGCATATTTTGACAATTTCACATAATTCAATCCGATTTCACAAGATTTACCAAAGTTATAAGAAAATTATGACAACATGGAATGATATTCTATAAGTGCCTTAAAGATAAGGCAATGAATATAGAAATAAACCAATATTCATATCTCTCTCCTAAAAATAATAATAAACAAAAAGAAACCATTCTAGACGCCAACACTAGAATGGTTTCTTTTCTACTAAACTTGTAGAATATAGCTATTCTTTGTTACAATACAACTATGCCAAGAATTCAAAATGATTGTATAAATACAATAGAAATTAAAAAAAGTAAATTTATTACGTATCTTCATAGAACACAAGATGAACAAGAGGCTAAGGACTTTTTAAAAGCCATAAAAAAAGAACATCCCAATGCCAATCATCATTGTACAGCTATGATTATAGGAAACATTATGCGATCTAACGACGATGGAGAGCCAAGCCAGACAGCCGGTCATCCCATGTTAGATGTTTTAATGCATAATGAAATGCAAGATATTCTAGCCGTTGTAGTACGCTATTTTGGCGGAATCAAGCTTGGAACTGGCGGTCTTGTAAGAGCCTATAGCTCAAGCGTTTCTGAAGCTTTAAAAGTGGCAACACTGACAACTGTAACTACACTTCAAGAATATCAAATTCATTTTTCTTATGATCTCATTGGAAAAATCGACCATTACTTTAGAACACAAAACATTGAAGTCATAGAACAACAATATGAAGAAGACGTTGTCTATCATTTCCTTGTTCAAGAAGATATTTCTAAAGATTTAATGGAACTTACAAATGGAAAAATACAAATTCAATATATACAAGATATTGAAACTGAATGTGTGATTTAATCTACACACAATGATATACTTTAGAAAAGCGAGGTACCTTTATGGATAATATTCTTACTCTTATTGCCTTTTTTGTGATTATCTTTATATTTGGAACTCTAGCAAGCTGGCTACTTCCATTTATTTTACCAATCATCATTTTCTTTTGGATTATTTCTCTATTTACAGGAAGAAGACACGTACATGTTCATACATTCAATAGTACACAAAATCAAGAAGAACAACCAAAATCAACTCCAAAACATGGAGCTATTGATGTTGAATATACAGAACACGAAGATGATGGAGATAACCAATGATTTGTCACAACAGTGTTGGATATGATGCACAAATCAAAGACTTGTTGATTAAATCCGCATTTAATATGGATGAAAAAGAAATTGATGCCTGGATGAAATATCAATATGATCCACAACACATGTTCTGCTTGTGGCAAGATGATAAAATCACTTCTTGTCTTCAAGTCACAAAAAGAACGATGATGTTTTTAGATCGACAAATGCGTGTATCTGTGATTGGTATGGCTGCGACCTTACCTGATTATAGACAAAGAAAACAATTTTCTAGCTTATTAGATGCCGCCATTTCACAAGCTACCTACAATGATTTATTGACAATCACATATACAAATATGCCCAAATTATTTGAGGCAAAAAGCTTTCAACACATTTCAAACACAAAAGAATATTGGATTGGAGCTCCACTATGCAGAAGTGGAAATCCTTTCCACGTAAAACAAAAAGCAGACAATTTATACCCATTATATTTTCAGTTCATGCAGTATTTTGATGGCAGTATTCTATTAAGTGAAGATGAATTCAACCAACTCCTTCAATACCATCAAAGCCTACAAAAAAACATTGTCACAATGATAAACGAGGATAAACAACCAAAAGGATTTGCGATATATTCTACAAAAGATCATCAGGCACATATCGAAGTTTTAGTTTATTTTGATTCACAAGCCATTCAAGATCTTTTAAGTTATTTATCCATCAACAACGAAGTAACATCCATTCTAATCAGTGAAAGTGAAAGATTCGATAAATTATTCCCGCTTCATTTTCCTAGAACCGATAAAAAATTAATGGTCAGACTCAACAATTATAAATTATTCGATAAATTCTCTAACACAAACATTAGAAACGCAAAAACAGCCTACGAACTATTAGAAAAGCCTACATGGAACCATTTCCAGTAGGCTTTTTATTATGAAACGCAAAAAAGGAGGCATCGCTAAAAACCTCCCTTTTTGCTTAGAATAATGGATTTAGATACTTTCAACAAGCATCCTCCATTATCTTAACACGTTTTAAATGAAATGAAACAAATTATTTTTGTTTCGCCAAAGTCTCCAACATATTTCGAGCCACACTATATTCATAATAAGGACCCAATTGATTGTTTGCGGCATACTTTGCCACTTCCAAAGCTGTACATGGCGCATACGAATGTTCAAACATCGACAACATTTGTAAGTCATTGCCACCGTCACCATATACCGCTATCTCATCATCTTCAATATGTAAATACTGCCCTAACCAATGTACGGCATTCCCCTTATTCACACCTTGTTTCGTAATTTCAATCAAATTTTTATCACAAGGCGCATTCACAATTGAACTCGAATACTTTTCTAAAAATTTATACAAACGATTATACGATTTACCAGGCTGCAAATGTGAGTTGATCTTACAAACATCTTTAGATAAAATTTCCTCTTTCGATTGATCAAACACCAAACGCTTTGAAACATTCTCCATAAAGAACTTCGCAACTTCAACATTATCCCCATCCGGATGAGGCATTCTCTCCATTTTCTCAAAGAACTCCTCTTTCGATTGTTTCGTGTACGTTTTATAGGGCGTAATAAATTCTAAATCTAAATCATCAAACTCTTCTAGAATAATTTTCAAAATATCCTTATCAATTAAATCTAGTTTTAACGTTTCTCCTTCAGGACTCATAATCAAAGCCCCATTCATACAAATACGATAGATCTTATTTTCTAATCCATTCAATTCCGTCATTGAACAATCACGACCTGTTGAAATCGTAAAAACTGCATTTTCACGCACAATCTTTTCAACCGTGACCTTAATCAATTCATCAAACTGATGACTTCTAGCAAGTAAAGTACCATCTAGATCCGATGCGAATAACTTAATCATTTGAACTCTCCACTAACGAATACGCAAGCTTCAACATGTTGTCGACATTCTGTAATCCATAATCCAACGTTTCAATTTGAGCCACTGGAATTTTAACTTTCTCTTTCATTTCCGGAATCTTAAAACGAACCTGTGGACCTACTAAAATACAATCATAGTCCTGCCACTTTGATTCATAGCCTCCAACACCCGTCGCCTTCACAACTAAATCTTTTCCGTTTTCACTTGCCCATTTTTCCATCTTTTTAACAATCAAGCCAGTCGACATTCCACCGGCACACACAAATAATATTTTCATATTCACCATCCCTAAAACTCAATCTCTCCTGTTATATGATATGCCCTACGATAACTCACATTACGATTTTTACGCTTCATATTATTGTCTTCTCCAGGAAAATACATCGGATTTTTATGTGTTTTTTTATATCCTTCATAAATATCCAAAGCATCCTGATACACTTCTTTCACATTCATCGTTCCATACATCATCGCTGGAATCACATAGATTGGAACTTGATTACCATACTTCTCAATATATTCTTCTACCTTATATGAAAGATGTGGACAAGCCATGATCACATCATATTCATCATAATGTTCATGTACTTCTTTAAAAGGACAAAATCCTATCTTTAACTTATCATCATACCCTTTTTCAACAAGTTCACTCTTAACTTTTCGCATCAATACACTACTTGAAAAGCCACCCCCACAGCAGATGCACACCCTTAGCATGCACCCACCATTTTTGTCCGAAGCTGATAATAAGCCCCAATTAGATTGGCATCATTTCTAAATTCACAAGCCACAACTTCAACAGGACGCAAAGGAAACATCGGTAAAAACAACTTTTTATATTGTTCATTGATTTTTTCAATCAATAAAGGCTGCGCTGAAATGCCTCCGCCAATCGCAAATTTTTCTGGATCAAAAATAGCTTGAATATTATAAAGCTGTAACGCAACGTAGAAACAAAATTCATCTAGAGCTGCCAATACTTTTTCATTGCCTGCATTTGCCATTTCAAAGATTTCTTCACCACTATACTTTTCATCGGTTTCTAAATACTTTTGTACTAAACCCAATAAACCAGCAATCCCACTTGTGAAAGCCCATAGGCCTTGATAGTTGGCTGGATACGCATTGTTTGTGTACAAACAAGAAACTTCTCCTGCAGAAAAACGACGTCCATTATGTACTTTTTTATCCTTGATCAAACATCCACCAATGCCCGTACCTAAAATAATCGCCACACTATCCTGAACATCTTTTAAAGCACCATATCCAACTTCAGCACTACCTGCACACTTGGCATCATTACCAACCCAAACAGGAACATCATATTTTTCACTTAACACCTTTTCAACCGGTTCATTTTGAATATATGTCAAAGCGCCTCCCGTTAATGCGATTCCATTTTCAGAATCAATCACACCCGGCATACTTAATGCGATTCCATCAATATCACTTGGTACAATAGTATCAATCGCATCATATAAATCTTTTACGGTATATTCACAATTACCATCCATTGAAGTTGGTGCTGGCGTTTTAATTTTTCCACTATCCAACTTATTTCTATTTTCATCTAACAAGGCATATTTAATTGAACTGCCCCCAATATCCATCGCAAATATTTTCATAGTAATAATAGCCCCCTGTCTCGATAAGACGTATCTGCTAAATTTTTAATCTCAAAATGATCTGTATATTCTAAAATTGTCACTGAACAATTGTCAACATCTCCAACTTTTTCCATATGCTTCATAAAACGAGCTTCATCCAAATAATTCAAAGCCCCCATAATCACACCACCATGCGCAACAACTAATACATTATCCGTATGTGATTTGGCAATCGTTTCTAAACAAGCCATAAAGCGTTGATTACTTGTCACCATTGTTTCTCCGCCATACATCTCAAAACCCTTTTCATACACATGAATATCTGTGAATACATCCGCTTCTTTTTCGCCTTCTAAAGAGCCAAAATTCAACTCTTTCAATCCCTTCACATAGGCATAACGCACATCTCGATCTTTTAGAATATAATGCAACGTATCCATAGCTCTTTCACTCGTTGAGCTATAGGCATACTCAAAAGGAATCGACTGCAGCGTTTTTGACACTGCAATCGCTTGTTTGATACCCTCTTGTGTTAATGGAGAATCACACCAACCTTGTACTTTCTTTTGTTGATTGAATAAGGTTTGTCCATGACGCACAAGATAAATTTTCATTAATCTAGATTCTCTCCATTCGATGCGATAACCTTTTTATACCAATAGAATGAATCTTTACGACTTCTTGAATAATCACCCGTACCATCATCTTGTTTATCTACATAGATAAATCCATAACGCTTACGCATTTCACCTGTTCCTGCAGACACTAAGTCAATGCATCCCCAAGTTGTATACGCAATTAGATCCACACCGTTTTGAATGGCCTTATCCATTGCTTGAATGTGTTGTCTATAGTAATCGATACGGAATGGATCATGAATACTTCCATCTTCTTCCACAGTATCAAATGCACCCAAACCATTTTCAACAATCAATAATGGAATTTCATAACGGTCATACATCATTTCTAAATAGTACTGTAATCCAGTTGGATCGGTTGCCCATCCCCAATCTGAATATTGAAGATATTCATTACGTGCACCTGCAGAGAAATTTCCTCCCACTTTGTCCGTTACTGTATGTGTAGTCACTACCGTAGACATGTAGTAAGAGAATGAGTACATATCCACTGTACCTTTTTTCAAATCCTCTAAATCTTCTGGTAAGATTTCCAATTCTACATTGTGCTCTTTCCACAAACGCTTCGCGTAAGTAGGATATTTACCCTTACATTGCACATCGCCACAATAGAAGATTCCCTGTTCCCAAGTGTGACGATTTAAGATAATATCACTAGGATCACAAGTCATTGGATAGAATGTAATTCCACAAATCATACATCCAATCTTATTTTCCGGATCAATTTCATGTCCAATTTGAACGGCTTTGGCACTTGCCACAAACTGATGATGTAAGATTTGGTACGCATTTTGGTAATCCTCATCACTTGCCTTATTGCCAAACATTTCCAAGAACATAACTGTATTGTTGATTTCATTGAATGTTAACCAATATTTAACCAATCCCTTGAATTCTTCAAAACATGTCTTCGCAAAGCGCGTATAGAACTCAATCAACTTACGATTCTTCCAGCCACCATAATGTTCTTCCAAATATAATGGTGTATCAAAATGCCAAATTGTAACTAAAGGTTCAATATTGTGTTTTCTTAATTCTGTAAATACATTACGATAGAATTCAATACCCTTTTGGTTTGGCACTTCTTCATCCCCATTTGGGAATAGTCTTGACCAAGAAATTGACATACGGAATGTCTTAAATCCCATTTCTCCCATTAGAGCAATATCTTCTTTATAATGATGATAAAAATCAATTCCATCATGATTTGGATATAGATAATCATCTAATACCGCATAATGCGCGCCTTCAGGAATACCCCTTGGACTTTCTGGTTCTGCATGAGGATTTCCATCCTTATCTATATATGTCACTAAACGAGGTGCATTCACACTTCCTCCTGTTTTTACATCCGTTAAAGCAGGGCCTCTGCCATCTACATTCCAAGCTCCTTCACATTGGTTGGCCGCTGTTGCGCCACCCCATAAAAATCCTTTTGGAAAACTCATCTTATTTACCTTCACTCTCTATATTTACATTTCCACTACTTACACCCGATACAGCTTCATCTAATGGAAGCCACTCTAGTGCTTTATAAATAAACGTATCCCAGAATACCCAGTCATGACCTCCAGGTCCTGTTTGGTATTCATGTTCAATTTCTTTTTCTAATAAATACTGATGGAATTGTTCATTCTGTTCTTTCAACATAAAATCCTCGGTTCCACAAGCTATAAACAACTTAGGAAACTCCTCTGATTTTAAACCATCCACCAAGGCATAATAATCCATATCACTGCCTTTTAATTTTGAAATATCCCCAAAAATCGATTCATAATAATAGCGATTGCCCATTGGGTTTAAATCCTCATATGTCGATGAATATACCCCATCTAAAACAAGTGCACTTGATAATGCGACAATCGAACCAAACGTATCATGATATTTCAAACCATTGCGCAATGCGCCATAGCCACCCATGGATAATCCACCAATGAATGTATCTTCACGTTTAGTTGATAATGGAAAGCTTCGTCTTGTGAAATCCACAAGTTCTTCTCCAATAAACGTTCCAAAATTATCCATACTATGTGGCTGATCCACATAGAATTTATTTTCTCCACTTGGCATCACGACCGCCAAGTTTTTCTCTTGCGCCCAAGCCTCAATTCTTGTGCCATTGATCCAATCCGATGTACTGCCAAAGATTCCATGAAGCAAATACAACGTTTTAAAGGTTGTCTGCGGCTTAAAATTTGGGTCTGTAAACACAAATTTATCGGTTGGTAAAATCACAGTAATATCAACTGTACGCATCAATGATTTCGAAAAAAAGTTACATGTTAAATGTGCCATAATCTATACCTCATCATATGTATATAAATGAATATTATTTTCTTTTATATACGCTTTTAATTCTTCACTCGTTAAAAAA
>NZ_CAKVMR010000026.1 GCF_934772795.1 uncultured Holdemanella sp. | reverse complement strand
ATTCTTGTAGAGTATAAACAATTTATTCAAATTTCGATCTTCCCATACCGAGTTTTTCATAAATTCTTTACACTACCTCTTTTCGTAACTGTAAAAGACAGTCCAACTCTCCCATAAACATCCACAATAAATTGAGTCCAGGCACAAAAGCACCAAAAATAGAAAGAAACGACCATTTCTTCTTTTGGTGTTTAATACATAAACTCATAAAATAAACAACTCCAAAATATAATAACAAGGTACAATCTACAAAGTAAATAACTTGTGCTAAATCAACGATCCCCGATGGACATTCTATCACATTTTGAACAAAAAAGAACGCAATCCACACCACAATAGAACCTATACCTACCCATCTTGGGCTTTGTACCTTGGATAATGGTTGTGGCGGAACAATGTCCATGTGCATGCGTAAACACACCATTAATGCAACTAAATGAATACATAATGCCTGTAATAGACCTAATAATCCTATCATCAAGTATGTAAATACTTTTAAACTAATAAATGGAATATATTGTGAAATCATACGGAAATCTTCATAAAAATCAATGCCAAATAAAGTACTCCACAATAGAATAATGCATAAATTAGCAATAATAGAAAGAATAAAACAAATAATAAAATTGGTCATATTCTTAGCATGTTTAAACACACCAACCCCATATATAAATCCAATCAATAATGAAGTCCAACTATAAAACCAGGTTGTAAAGCCGCCAAAAAACATGGTCATCAACCCCATACAAGCGGTGACTAATGTTCCCATTTTAATCCCACTCATAGCTGTATAAATAAGTACAGGAAATGCAAAAATCCAAGAAGCACTGGATTCAATCATCAATGCACTCTGTTGATTTAAAAATAATAAAGCTCCATAAATAGCGCAAACCATCGCACCTTTAGTAATTTGTTTCGTTTTTATCATACGCCTATTATATAAAAATAAAAAAAAGACTTCAATATATGAAGTCTAATTAGTCAACCACGTAAGGTAACAAAGCCATTTGACGAGCACGTTTAATAGCTGTTGCTAACATTCTTTGGTATTTTGCACGAGTTCCAGTCACACGTCTAGGAATAATTTTTCCGTTAGCGTTGATGAAACGTTTTAATAATTCTACGTCTTTGTAGTCGATTTCCTTAATTTTGTTCTTAGTGAAGTAACAAACTTTTTTACGACCCATACGTTGTTTTTTAAATGCCATAAGTAAGTCCTTCCTTTCTAGAATGGTAGATCATCACTAGCAATATCTAGTGAATCATCTGCATTGAATGTTGAATCAAATGCGTTATTTGTATTCTGCACAGGATTTGAATATGAATTTTGATTGTATCCATTCTGTACAGGAGCAGCATATGTATTTTGAGCAAAACCTTGATTCATTCCATAATCTTGGCTTGGAGCTGAATAATTTGATTGTGCATTTTTAGGTTCTAAGAATTGAACACTTTCTGCGACAACCTCTGTAACATATACCCTTTGTCCTTGTTGGTTGTCATAAGAACGAGTTTGAATACGCCCTTCTAAACCAATCAATGAACCTTTGTGTAAATACTGTGTCATTAAATCAGCTGTTTTATTCCAAGCAACACAGTTAATAAAATCTGCATCTGGCTGTCCTTGTGTTGAAACACGACGACCAACTGCCATAGTGAATGAGCAAACACTTGTTCCACTTTGCGTTTTACGTAATTCAGGATCACGTGTCAAACGCCCAACCAATACTACTCGATTAATCATATTTCTATTTAACCTCGATTATTTTTCGCCTTCAGTTTTAACAACCATAACACGAATTACATTGTTGCTGATACGAGACAAACGTTGGAATTCAAAAACTCCTGCATTGTTAGCAGTTACGTTGATAACTACATAGTGTCCCTTTTTCATGTGATCGATTTCGTAAGCGAATTCTTTCACACCCCAGTCATCTACTTTGTCAATTGAACCACCGTTATCAGTGATTGTTGCATGTAAACGATCTGAAACTGTTTTGAACGCTGCATCATCTAAAGATGCATTCACAATGTACATAATTTCATATTTTTTCATGTGTACACCTCCCTTTGGTCTTTTTGGCTTCCTACGAAGCAGAGAACAGGCATAAACCTGCCTCGTTATTATAACAAAAAAAGACTTTGCTTGTAAACCACAAAGTCTAATATTTTTTTAATTGATATTGAGCATTGTAATAAAGCTCATTATATTTTGTTCCCGAAAACACTTCAAACACATCGCTTAAGCCTGAAATCAGCTTATAATCCTGAATATTTGCTAGTGGAATCCACTTTGATTCTTCATTTATTTTCCCATTAAACACATTCGTTTTATATAAGAAAACAATATGTCTGCAATTGTCACTCGTGACAAATTGTTTGGTTCCACACAAACATAACTGTTCAACATTTAAACCAGTTTTTTCTTTCACATCACGAATTGCTGATTGTACAAAGGATTCACCAAGTTCAATATTTCCTCCAGGAAATGTATATCCATTTGGATTCTGGCTATTTTGAACTAATACATTACCCTTTTCATCTTGAACCATGACCATATTTGTTAATTCACAATATTCAGCTTGCTTATTCGCATTCAATCGTCTTCTTTCAATTGCTAACTTGCCATCCGCTACAATATTACGAATTTCATTAGAAATACGACGTTCTGGGAAAGCCTTTGAAATATGTTTTTTAGCTTCTAAAGAGAAGTTATCCAAACTATTTTGAAATTCTTCAATACGCTCTGAGAGATCCGGACGAGATAACATCCATTCTTGGAATGCTTCTTGCGCTTCTTGAACGCGCAATTGACTTTCTGCTTCGAAATCCTTCTTGAAAGCTTCCATTTGTGTTTGTACCTTCTGGAATACTTGCTTGCGACGAAGTAGAGCAAGTACTGTGAATACGCAGTCAATGCCAAATCCAATTGTAAAAGCCGATAAGAAGCTCATCAATGCTGTAAGTGGAATATCCATTACAATATCTTGAATCACAGGATGCACAATATATACAACCACAATGGACATGATCCCAAATAATGTGGAGTTCAACAGACATACACGACCATTGATATTCATAAATCTTTCAGAGTAATCCCACCATCTTGTTTTAAATAAAATTTCCATTACCCAACTTGTAATATATTCCAAAGTACTTGTAATAATGACACCCAAAATAAATACAAGTATTGGATAATCTTTCACGAACAATAGAGGATATAAAACCAGTAAAGCACCTACTCCATAGATTGGACAATATGGACCATAAAAGAAGCCTCGGTTAATAAACTTTTTTGCAGGAATTCCACAATATAAATCTTCACAAACCCAACCTAGAAAAGCATACAAAATAAAGTAGGCATAGGCATATACAAACTCCATCATACACTTGCCTTCATTTCTTCACTTAACTTGGCATTTGCCAACATCAATCGAATACGATTTTCCTGATTTACCTTTGATGCACTAGGATCATAGTCGATCGCAACAATATTTGCTTCAGGATATTCATCCTTAATTTTACGAACCATTCCTTTGGCAACAATATGATTTGGTAAACAACCAAATGGCTGCGCACTGATCACATTGGTAACACCACTTTTAATTAATGAAACAACCTCACTCGTTAAAAGCCAACCTTCACCCATTTTCACACCTGGATCAATAAAGGGTTTTCCATTCTCAATCACTTCACTAAAATCATCTGGTGCAATAAATGTACCATCTTTTTTTACTGTATCTCTAAATGTTTTCTGCATACGCATAATCACATCTTTTACTATATTGTATATATAGTGATTTTTTTCGTGCATATGATAATATTCATAATCAATGATTGAATTTTCTACACAATATAGCGCAAAATCCATAACTCCAGAAAGTACTGGTTCAAAGCCTTCTTCAATTAAATAATCTTCTAAGTGTTGATTTCCTAATGGAGAATACTTCATATAGATTTCCCCAACAATTCCAATACGAATCTTATCTTGAGTTCGATCTTGTGGAATGGCTTTAAACATTTCTAACATCTTTTTATAAATACGCTTGGATTGTTTATAAGAACCACGTTCAAATGTTGGAATCAATTCATCTATAAACTGATTTACCGCTCTATCTGTTGCTCCTTTTTCAAGTTCATAAGGCTTTACCTGATTGCTTAACCACATTAAAGCATCACCATATAATGCTCCATAAAGAATACGAAGAATCAAAGGCATTGTAAATTCAACGCTACTGCCTTTTTCGAGTCCATTCGCATTGGCAGATAAACAAGGAATGTGTTGCCATCCTTCCATAGCCAAAGCTTTTCTTAATAAGGAAAGATAATTGCTGGCACGACACCCTCCTGCGGTTTGTGTGATTGCACAGGCTACATGATCCATATCATATTTACCACTCTTTAATGCATCAATCATCTGTCCAATAACCAACAATGCTGGATAACAAGTATCATTATGCACATGGGCTAAGCCTTCTTCTCGTACTTGTTCTCCTTCGTTTGTCAAAACTTCTAATTTATATCCACTTTTCGCGAAGACAGGTGTCAATAAGCGAAAATGAATAGGAAGCATAGAAGGAACTAAAATTGTATAATCCTTCTTCATATCTGAATTAAATAATGTATATTCTAAACTCAATTTTATGCTCCTTTCTGTTGGGCAATCGCCTCTTTCAACGAACGCAAACGAATTTTTGCCGCACCTAAATTATCGATTTCATCAATTTTGATTTGCGTATAAAATTTATTTCCATCCTTTAATATATCTCGAACCTCGTCACTTGTAATGGCATCAATACCGCAGCCAAAACTTACAAGTTGAATCAAGTTCATATCTTTATTCTCGACCACATAATGTGCTGCCTGATAAAGCCTTGCATGATACGTCCATTGATTTAAAACATTCACTTTATGATTCTTTTGACGAGGGACACTTTCCTCACTAACAACCACAAAGCCAAGTTGTGTCAACAACTGGTTCATTTGATGATTGATCAGTGGGTCTAAATGATATGGACGTCCACAAAGCACAATAATCGGATGATTGTTTTCACGTGCATACGCTACTGCTTTTCGATGTTCCTTTACTAATTGTTCATGGAAAGCTTCATACTCATTTGTAGCTGCATTTTTCGCAATAATAATATCTTTTTCACTAAAATGAATACCCACTTTTTCAAAATGCATACGAATAGCTTTCGCAAAAGTTGCATTGTCATCAAAACTAATAAATGGATATACAATTTTTGTCTTATCAAAATCCATATTAGCCGCAATCACTTCTGGATAGTAGGCAACCAATGGACAATTATAATGATTATCCGATTGATGTTCATCTACATTATAGGTCATACATGGATAGAAAATTACATCCACACCTTTATCAATTAATTGTTGAATATGTCCATGGACAATTTTAGCAGGAAAACATGCCGTATCACTAGGAATGCTTTGTTGTCCTGAATGATACATTTCTTTAGTACTAGGTGTTGACCACACAATCTCATAGCCCAAACTATCAAAGAAACGCGTCCAGAAAGGCAATAAGTCATAGTTATTTAAAACTAAAGGCATGCCTATCTTTTTATCATGTTTAAATTTTTTCTTTTGTGCATTCAACATATCCGTTTTGATTTTGTATAAGTCCGGAAGTTCTTCTTTCTTCTCATCAATATTATGCACCATCTTATCACACTTGTTACCTGCAACTAAGCGCGTTCCATCATTGAAAGTATTGATTGTCAATGAACAATGGTTGTTGCAACCTTGGCAAGCAACGGATTGTGATTTATGCGTAAATTTAACAAGTTGTTCATAATTCAAAATATTACTTTTAGTACGATGTAATTTTTTGGCATATAAAGCCGCTCCATAAGCGCCCATTAAAGGGGCAATACTTGGTCGAATCACTTCAAGTCCAAGTTCTTGTTCAAAACAACGAAGCACTGAATCATTTTGGAAAGTTCCCCCCTGCACAACAATATGCTTTCCAATATCATCTTTATTTTTTGCACGAATTACTTTATACAACGCATTCTTTACAACAGATTTGCATAGTCCAGCCGAAATATCTTCAATACTAGCTCCATTCTTTTGTGCTTGTTTAACCCCTGAATTCATAAATACTGTACAACGAGTTCCTAGATCAACAGGGTGTTTTGATTTTAATCCTAATTTAGCGAATTCCACTGCATCATATCCAAGTGATTTTGCGAATGTTTCAATAAAGGAACCACATCCACTTGAACAAGCTTCATTCAACACAATATCATCAATGTGTCCTTCACGAATCTTAAAACACTTAATATCTTGTCCACCAATATCTAATATATAGTCTACATCTGGATTGAAAGATCGAGCAGCTGTATAGTGGGCCATTGTTTCAACGATTCCACCATCCAAGTGGAAGGCGTGACGCATCAATTCTTCGCCATATCCTGTCGCATAAGCTCCATACATTTTAATATTTGGATTGGTTTCATAGATTTTCTTTAAATCTTCTAACACAACATCCAATGGATTTCCTTTATTTGATGTATAAGAATCATATAAAATCGCATCGTTTTCATCGAGTAAAACTAATTTTGTGGTAGTAGAACCTGAATCGATTCCTAAATAGGCTTTGCCTGCATAATCCTTTAACTTTGCATACTTCGCATCATGTGATTTATGACGTTCAATAAATTTTTGATAGTCTTCTTCACTTTCAAACAAAGGCTTTGATTCTGTTAATTTAGCAGGAGCATGCACCAAATCTTCTAAAGCCTTATACAATTCATCATATGTATATTCTTGATCTGCGCAAATGGCAGTTCCTAAAGCAACAAAATTAATGGCTGTTTCAGGACAATTGACTTGTGCATCACTTAATTTCAAAGTCTCAACAAAACGTTTTCTAAGTCCACTTAAGAAATATAATGGTCCCCCCAAGAATAAGATATTCCCTTCAATTTTTCTTCCTTGTGCTAGCGAAGTAATAGTTTGATCCACAACCGCTTGAAAAATACTGGCACACAAATCACATTTATCCACACCTTGATTGATCAATGGTTGAATATCTGTTTTCGCAAACACACCACAACGAGATGCGATTGGGTATAAACGATGATAGTTCAAGCTTGCTTCATTCATTTCTTCTAATGACATATTCAACAAGGTAGCCATTTGATCAATAAAAGCTCCTGTACCACCAGCACAAGTTGAATTCATTCTTTGTTCTACACTACCTTGAAAGAAAAGAATTTTTGCGTCTTCTCCACCAAGCTCAATGGCACAATCTGTTTCCGGGTATAATTTACTAACTCCAGTAGCACTTGCGAATACTTCTTGAACAAAAGGCAATTCTCCTTGTTCACATAATCCTAAAGCCCCTGATCCGCTGATTGCGAATTTAAATGGTTCTTTTGTATATTTCTTTAATTCTACTAATTTATCTAAAGCCTTTTGACGCACTTGCGCCTTGTGTCTTTCATAACTTTTATAACAGATTTGGTTATTTCCATCTAAAACAACCGCTTTGATTGTTGTACTTCCAATGTCGAATCCTATACGATAACCCATAATCTCCTCCATTTTCTTTTTTTATCAGTATTATTATACTCATTTTTCATTTTTTTTCATGTTTTCAGCTCAAAATTAAGACAACACAATAAATATGTTCACTTTGTTGTAGATTATTCGTCCTAAAACATATATCATTAAATTAACGAATAGTTAACATGTTCAATACATTTGTATTGGTATAATTATTTTTGGAAAGTTGGTAAATTAAATGAAAAACAAATTAACAAAGCTTGAGTTCAAGTGGATTTGTTACGACATGGGAAACTCTGCCTTTATTTTATTAGTCGCAACAATTCTTCCTATTTATTTTAATTATCTTTCAAGTTCTCAAGGCGTGGCTGAACACAACTACTTAAGTTATTGGAGCTATGCAGCAAGTCTTTCAACATTAATTGTTGCACTTGCAGGTCCCATTCTAGGAACATTAGCTGACTATAAAGATCATAAGAAAAAAATCTTCTTAACTTGTGCAATGCTAGGCGCATTAGCCCTTGCATGTTTCTGGATTCCTAATTCTTGGTTTGCATTTCTAGTACTATTTGTAGCCGCAAAAGTTGCCTATTCTTTATCCTTGATCGTATATGACTCAATGTTGACGGACATCACTACAGAAGAAAGAATGGATGCCGTAAGTTCAAAAGGATATGCATGGGGATACATTGGTAGTGTTGTTCCATTTATTATCAGTTTAGTCTTTGTATTAATGTACGATAAAATGGGAATGACATTAAAAACAGCTATGATGATCGCATTTATATTAAATGCTGCATGGTGGATTACCTTTACACTTCCTTTAGTAAAAAGCTACAAACAAAAATACTATATTGAACCAGAAGCTCATCCTGCTTTGGATACTTTTACTCGTTTAAAAGAGACATTAATGAAGGCTAAAGAACAAAAGAAAGTCTTCTTATTCTTACTTGCATTTTTCTTCTATATTGATGGTGTATATACAATCATTGATATGGCTACCGCATATGGAACAAGTTTAGGATTAAATACAACTGGACTTCTATTAGCTTTATTGTTGACACAAATTGTTGCCTTCCCTGCAAGTTTAACATTTGCGGTATTATCGAAGACAAAAAATACAGCTTCATTAATTAAAGTTGCGATCATCGCATACTTCTTAATTGCCTTGTTTGCGGTACAATTGGATAAACAATGGGAATTCTGGGTATTAGCGGTTGCGGTTGGATGTTTCCAAGGTGGTATTCAAGCTTTATCCAGATCTTACTTTGCAAAGATCATTCCAGAAAATGCCAGTGGAGAATACTTCGGATTATTTGATATCTGTGGTAAAGGTGCTAGCTTTTTAGGAACTATGTTGATTGGTGTTGTAACTCAAATTACAGGTAAACAAAACTTGGGTGTTGCCGCTATCTCTATCATGTTTGTGGTTGGATATCTGATTTTTAATAAAGTCTCTAAAATAGACGACTAAAAAAGATTGTACAAACAAAGTACAATCTTTTTTTAATCCACTTTCATTACCACTTTTACAATTCCGTACATTGCTGCATATAAGACAGCTGCAACTGGCCAAACAATATAGGTTATATTCCATTGCTTTGTCCATAAGCTCCAGCCAAGATAAATAGCTGTCACAAGACACCAATACGCACCTGTGAATGTTTCAGTTTTCTTTTTTGCGAGCTTTTCTTTTTTAGTAAAGTCACCTTCTTGAAGCAATGTATCATAGCTGCTTTTAATTGTACAAACGCGAACCAGAATATTCACACCAACGGAAACCAAAATTAGTAATGCCACTAAACATAATGTACACACATAATCAGATGCTTCCATGCAACCTGCAATGATCAATGGGATTACCGACAGGATACATAGAACAACACCACATGCTAGAGAATAGGAATAATGTTCTTGAAAGCTTTGATTCTTTTCTTTGACTAGTCCTGTTACACCATATTCTGTTTCAAAGGGTTCTTGTTCTAAATATTGTAATGGACTCAATTTAATTCCTGTTTTGATAAAGATAAACACGGCAAGTGCAACCATACCTAATAATGTAGCACACGCAATACCAATAGCTAAGCCATCATTGAAAGTTGAAACTAGGAATAAAGGAATTGGACTTAAGATACATAATGTTGTTGCATTCGCAAGCATAGGTGCTGCTTTTTTCTTTTCATCCATATATGTATTCGCTTTTTCCATACTCACACGATGTAATTCACTATCTGTATCACATGTTGTCTCTGTATTTTCTTTCTCTATTTCATCTTTTAATAAGTAGTCTGTACTGACTCCAAATAAATCAGCCAACTGAATGATTTTTTTTAAATCTGGAATAGCACCTGCACTCTCCCACTTTGAAACGGATTGTCTAGACACACCTAGTTTTTGTGCAAGATCTTCTTGTGTCCATCCATTCTTTTTTCTTTCTTCAATTATTTTATCGGCTAGAATCATATTTCTTCCTCCTTATCCAAAGTTTACTAAAATTTGCGATTGCATTCCACCAACTAGACTTGTCAATTTATCAATTGATAGTTGCATATACTATAAAAGACTTGAATTCAAATCAAGTCTTTATCTTATGCTATATATTTTCTTAGTATATGATCAAGTTTTTGTTCATCAATTGGTTTTGAGATAGAATCATTCATAATTGTTTGATCAATACTATATTCTGATTGCGCACTCATTGCTACAATTGGAATGGAAGGATTGATTTTACGAATGCATCTTGCCGCTTCATCCCCACTCATTTTTGGCATCATAATATCCATAAAAATCACGGAATACTTATTTGGTTGTTCTTTAATTTTTCCTACAGCTTCTAAACCATTCCATGCCTTATCTACATTGGCCTGCACGGCATTCAAATAAAACTCCGCCACTTCCATATTGATTTCATTGTCTTCTACAAGAAGAATCCACTTGTTATGTAAATCTAGTTTTGTACTTTCTTGATTATCATTAGTAGATGTATCCAATTGGTAAGTAAGAACGACCTTAATTTGTGTACCGACATTTACTTCACTTTTGACTTCAATACTTCCACCAAGTCTATCCACCAAACCCTTCACAATCGACATACCTAAACCAGTACCTTCATATCTTGTTCTGGCATCTTGCTTGGCTTGTGAAAAAGGCGTAAATAAGTGATTTTCAATATAATCTTCACTCATGCCAATGCCTGTGTCTTTGACTTCAAATTCAAATGTTGCGCATTTACCATCACTGGACACTTCTCTAACATATGTATCAATCGTACCATTTGGTTTGTTGTATTTAATGGAGTTCGTTAATAGATTTACAAGAATCCGTCTAAGCTGTAATGCATCTCCAATTAAGTGTGTATGAATCAAATTGTCCATATGCTTGTGATATGTAATATTTTGAAGCGAAACTTGCGCATCAATCAAACTATTCATTTCTTCAACCAAATGATTTAAATCAAATGGCTCATTCAAAATTTCCATATGATTTGATTCTAATTTTGACATATTCAAAACATCTTCAACCAATTCATTTAAGTGTTTTGCCAAAATTTCCATCTTATTTAAAGAATCATCCAATTTATCCATATCACCCCAGTTTTTACGTATAATCTGCATCATACCTAAAATACCATTGATTGGTGTACGAATATCATGGCTCATGCGATTCATAAAATCTGTTTTAGCTTTACTTTCTAAATCTGCTTTTTGATACGCTAATTGTAGCTTTTCTTTTTCTCTATCTTCTTTCTCATGAAATGACGATGTATTTCTAAATAAAATAATAGCACGCACTATATTGCGTTCCTTTTGCATATCTATATCATAGATAACATCTTCACGCATCAATATCATTTCTTGAACCCAGATTACTCTTTGATTTGGCATTTGAATTTGATATTCAACCGTAACATGTTTATCCCCTGCTCTATATCGATTTAAAAGACTTTGACTTGATTCAACAACGCTAAAGCTTCCCAAACAATCCTCTAATACATTCGCTTTTATTTGTTTAAAATATACATTATAATCATATGGTAAATTTGGCTTTTTATCTGCACACATATAATTGTCATAAATACCATCAATTTGATTTTGGGTTAAGTTAACGGAGAAAATCGATTGTGCCATTGCCATCAAAGCTTCAATATAATGATCATTTTCTAAAATAGATTGTTTCAACTGATCATAATAACGCATCAATTGTTGCTTCTCATCCATTTCAATTGTGTCATAATAAATTTTAAAACCTAACGCAAAATGATGCAGATGATTCTTTTCATCACTGTCTAAATAAACGGCTATAATTTTTCCTTTTACTTCCGTATGCTTGATTTGATGACAATATGAAATTTCTAATACTGGATTTTCTTTGGTAAGGCACTCATTTAAATGGTCAAGTTGTAACACATGACGATACTCTTTTTTCTGATTCTCTTCAAACAATTCATTTAAAATTTGTTCAACTGCCCCCAAATAATTGCCATCCTCTGCTAAGAAAAAGGAATAGCTGGCACGTAAAGTAAAATATGCATCCGTTTTGGCATCACAATAAATACAATCCGAGAAGTTATACCCTTTATCTTTTAATTGTTGTATAACCCCAAGAATCAACTCACGTTTCTCTGTAGCCTCTTTAATTTTTGCCTGGTTTTTATCAATATACATATTTTTATCGGCCTGACAAAATAATTCACGCATTGTAAATTCTGAAAAATCATTTGAATACGCATAGCCGGCTGCATAACTTAATGGAATTTCTGAACATTTAGCACATTCTTTTTTGATGTTTTCTAAATTTCTTTTTACATCTTCCTTTGTCACATCTTTAAAAAAGGCAATAAATTCATCTCCACCATAGCGGCCGACAAATTGATTCTCATCAATGCTTTTACGTAAACACTTCGCAAAAGAGCTAATATATAAATCTCCTCTTTCATGTCCTTGTTGATTATTGATGATTCGAAGATTGTTTAAATCAAATACGCAGAGCGCCGTATTTTGTTCAACTTCTAAAGTTAAAATCTCTTCGCACCTATTTTTATTTGGCAGTCCCGTTGCTTCATCTAAATAAATTTTGTTCTTTAATTCACGATTCATTTTGGCATAGTGCAAAGCCTTGATAAGCTCATACAAAATCATAAAGATGAGAATTACAATATCAATGACTGTCAACACTTCAAATTGTCCTAAGCGTGTCGCAATTCTTTGCGCATACGTTTCGGCAAGCCCTGTAGCTACATCACATAGAGAAAAGAAAGTTTCACTCTTTTGAATGATATTCGTATTCTCATATCCAACTTGTCGAACAAGATCAATCTCTTGTTTTAAAGTATCAAAATACGCATCTAATTCTTCCATCTTTGCCTGAAAAGCCTTGTCATCTAATGAAACCAAATCTAATTCTTCACTACCAAAACGAAGGCCTTCAATATAACCTTCCACATCCGCAATCATTTCATCCTGTGGCATTCCTGCATCTTCCAATTTAATGATTTGCTGTGTTTTTCCACGTACTAATCCTGCATAATTGACAACACGAGCCGTTCCTTGAATACGAGATACCATCAAAATAATGATTAAAATCAGCACAATCAAAATACTGGTTAAAACCGTCATTAAAAAACGTATTATTTTTGAAATATGTCTTTTCCGTCTATCTTTCATACAATTATTCCTTATATATTTATTGTATTAAGAAAATGAAATTATCACAAGAAAATAATAAAAGGATAAATCACAAACGATTCATCCTCTTATTGATCCATACCATGATCCAAATGCCAATGCCAATACATACTAATGCTAATCCAATCAGCAGTAAGGCAGTACCATCATGCATCGCACCATCATAGCCTACATATGCGTTTATTTTCCCCTTTAAAAACAAGAAAACAATTCCTGCAATCAAAAATAAATTCGCAACAAATGTAGGTGTAAATACACGATCTTTTTGATTCATAATAACATCCCCTTATTGTTACCGATGTATTATATCATTTCATTTCTTTATTAAACCTTAAATTTCTCTTAACTTTCTTAGCATTTGATTGTACAATAGATAAGAATAAAAGAAGGAAGGATTCTTATGCAAAACATTGATGAATTAGTTGATTTACACGAATGCCCTCTATGTGAAGGTGGTTCGATTTTAGAAGAAGAAGGAAACGGATTCTATGCACAATGCATGGATTGTGGATGCTATACAGTTCATGTTGATTATAAAAATGAAGAAGATCGTTTAGAAGCTGCTAAAAGAGCCGCTGAACTATTTAATACAGGTAAAGTATTAAAATCAAATCCTGGTGAATAAGAAAATGAGTGGAAAATCCACTCAATTTTTTATTTAATTGAATTTTGATCTAACCACTTACCTCGAACCATACGAATAAAGAATATAATACCCCTAAATACCAGTTCGAAAGTCATCGTTGCCCATACACCAATAACACCATATCGTTTTGTAAAGATGATAATTGGTAGAACTCGCATTCCCCACATACTTAAGGCATTTAGAACAAAAGGACGCTTACTATCTCCTGCACCACGTAATGCACCCATCACTACAATACTTATCGCAAATAATGGTTCTGAAAAAGAAACAATTCTTAAACATTCACTAGCTCCATCTATAACTTCCTGACTATTTGTCAAAGTTGAAGCTAAAAATGGTGCAAACACAAACATGATAACACTCATAAATATCACAAGGACAAAAGATAATAAGGTTGTTAAATACGCAAAGCGTTTTGCCATATCTTTTCGTTTCGCTCCAATACTTTGTCCAACCAACGTCGTTGCAGCGCCACCAATTCCATAGGCTGGTAAATAACATAATCCTTCTGCGGAAACAGCCACATAATTGATAGCCACACTGATTGCACCCATCCCTGAAACGACACCCGTCATTACAACTTGAGCTAAAGATAATGTCACTCTTTCAAGTCCCGCTGGAATTGAAAGATTCACTACATTCTTCAAGATATCCTTATCAAATTTCCACGATTCATCACCTAAAAGTCGTAATGATTTTTCCTTTTTGACTACAATATACATTAAGATAAAGCCTACAACCAATTGTGCCATTCCCGTACCGAGTGCAGCTCCGGCAACACCTAAATTTAGTATATAAATAAAGAAATAGTTAAAAACAACATCAAATACACACATTGAAATATTCATAAGGCTAGGAAGTACGGCATTTCCTGAACATCTTAACATTCCGGAATGTAACATTGCCATCATATTAAATGGAATAAAAGCACCTACTATTGCCAAATATAAAGTGGCATCTCTACAAATGGAAGGGTCTGCCCCCAATAATTTTGGCAAATAAAAACTGGATGCTACCACAACCAATGCCATACATAAACCAAAGATAATATTAAAGAGAATCGACTGACATACTACCTGTCTTGCCAGTTTATTTTTACCGGCCCCTAAATATTGAGCTACCTGCACTGAAAAACCCAATACTGCGGCTGTACAAATTCCTCCAAATAGCCATGTTGTACTGGCAACAACACCAATGGCTGCCGTAGCCTTATAACCTAGTGATCCAACCATAGCTGTATCAATATAGCTCATGGCCGTTCCAACCAATTGTTCTAATATGGCAGGTACAGACAATAAAATGACGATTTTTAATTGATCTTTGAATTCTATTTTTTTATTTTCGCGCATCTGCGTCGTTATTTCCATCATGTTCATAAGATGATTATACAAAGAAAAAAGATGTATGTCACCATACACCTTTTAATCTTCTACCTCTTCACGCCACATTTTGGCTCCTAAATGAGCTAACTTTCCATCCAAGTTATCATAACCACGATCAATGTGATAAATATCGTGAATTTCTGTCACACCATCAGCTATTAAAGCAGCGATGACAAGACCAGCTCCACAACGAAGATCTGTTGCGGTTACTTTAGAACCATGTAACTTTGTCTTTCCATTGATGAACGCACTTGGTGTGTGTACATCAATGTCAGCACCCATCTTATTTAATTCTGCACAATGTTTGAAACGTTCTGTATAAATTGTTTCTGTTACTACAGATTGACCTTCACATTGCGTTAATAATACAGTAAATGGTTGTTGAACATCTGTGGCAAAACCAGGATATGGTTTTGTCAAAATTTCGGTACGTTTCAAAGGCTTATCCGTTTTAAGTACATGAATAAAATCTGAACCAACTTCCATATTGATTCCCACTTCTTGAAGTTTCATAACAATAGCTTCCAAGTGTTGAGGAATAATATTTTCGATACGCATATCATTGGCCATAGCGGCTGCCATAATCACATAAGTCGCTGCTTCAATACGATCTGGAATGATTTCATGAATACATCCCTTTAAATATTCAACACCATCAATCACAAGCGTACTTGTACCCATACCATGGATTCGAGCACCCATTTTATTTAATAATGTTGCGATATCAATAATTTCAGGCTCACGTGCGGCATTTTCAATAACCGTTCTACCTTTTGCGTAAACAGCTGCCATCATAATGTTGATTGTAGCTCCTACGCTCGAAATATCTAAGAAAATATTTGTTCCTTTTAATTCTTTCGCATCCAATATATAACATCCATTTTCATATTGAATATTTGCACCTAAAGCCTCAAAACCCTTCAAGTGTAAATCAATAGGTCTAGGACCCAAGTAACATCCACCAGGCATCTTAATTTCTGCATGACCAAATTTTCCTAACAAAGCCCCCATAAAATAGTAGCTTGCTCTTAATTTTGAAACAGCCTTAGATACCATAGGAATATTTTCCATATGAGTAGGATCTATATATAATGTTTCTTCATCTCGCTTCTCAACATAAACACCAAGTTCATTTAACAAAACGATCAAAGACTGTACATCTGAAATATTAGGTACACCATAAATTGTAACAGGCTCATTTCCTAAAACACATGCTGGAATTAAAGCCACAGTCGCATTCTTTGAACCACTAATACGTACTGTTCCATTTAAATGATGTCCACCTTCAATTTTAATGACTTTTTCCATTCATTTTCCCCCATTTCAAGGTAATGCCTATCTATTATAGCCTATTCAATCCGGATAATCTAGAAAAATATTGTAAATTCCAAAAGCCTTTATTTTAAATGTTGTTCCATCCAGTTTGTGATTTCATTTAAACGACGCAAACGATGTTGTGGAAGTCCTGTACGAGATAAATCATGATTTTCACCATGGAACAAGCACATACGAGCTTCAATATTCTGATCTAATAAAGCATTCAACATTTGTAGTCCTTCACAAAGTGGACAACGATAATCCTCATCAGAGTGAATAAACAATGTTGGTGTTTTCACGTTACGTGCATATTTCAATGGTGAATGCCACCATAATTTTTCTGGGTTTTCATCGTATGTAGCAGATTGTTGATCTTGTGCAAAGTATGGTCCAATATCACTTGTCTGAGAGAATGAAATCCAGTTTGCGATACTTCTTTGACTTGCTGCACACGCAAAACGATCTGTATGGCCAATAATCCAGTTTGTCATAAATCCACCATAGCTTCCACCAGTGACTCCGACTTTACTAGCATCGATTTGAGGATATGTTTCTAAGACTTTATCTGTAAACTGCATTAATTCATCATAATCAATTGTTCCATATTTTCCACGAATGTCCATAAATTCGTTGCCACGTCCATCGGAACCATGAATATTACAGAAGAATACAAAGTATCCCTTACTTGCCCATACTTGCATTTCATGATAGAACACTTTTCCATATACCGTTTTAGGTCCACCATGAATATCTAAGATAGCTGGATATTTTTTTGTTTCATCATAATCCTTAGGCAATAATACCCATCCGGTTAAATCTTCACCAAAATTCACTTCTACAGGATCTGCCACATATGTATCTTCCATTTTATTAAAATCAGATAATTGAACGGCTTTACCATCTACAACTTTATACAATTGTTGAAGACTTGCCACATCAGCTCCAATAAAATATAATGTGTCATCTTCAAATGCGAAAGATTGAATTGTTCCTGGCCATTCAAATACAAGTTCAATGTTTCCATTTTCTAATTTATACAAATTATTGTGATCATAGATCGTAGAAACAAAATATAACGCATCTTTATTTACTAGAGTCGCATTTCCAGCAACTAAAGCACAATCTGTACCTACACTGTTTCCAACACATTCTTGCCAATCAGCAATTAAATTAAAGTCTTGATCAAAGAATTTTGGATTCTCATTCAAACCATATTTTTCATGTGTACTTGCGATAAGAACCAATTTATCATCCACAAAATCAAAACTTTGAATACTTCTTTCTTTAGCATCTACAACTGTACTTACAGAACCATCATATTTATAAAGATCTTCATATAAAGCTTGTTTTCTTGTCCAATTTTGTCCTGTATAATACAAAGCACCATCATGGATCTTTGCGTTTGACACATCAAAGGTACCTTCTGTAATGCAAACAAGTTCTTTTGTATCTAAGTTATAAGTATATAGGTGATTACGATGCTTATTTGTGATTCCCTGACCATTCATATAGAAAGGAATTTCATCAAACACTTCATAATCACTTTCTTCTTCAACAAGTTTTTCTTTCGTCATCAAAACCAAAGTATTCTCATTTAAATATCCCAATACATTCATTCCCGGTTTATCAAAGCGAGCAATTTCTTTGGCTTCTCCACCATTCAATGCCAAACGATATAGAGATGTAGATTTTTCAATATTCTTACGATTTCCACAGAATAGAACCGAATTTTCATTTTCAATATAATATCCGGCTTCTTTTCCAAAAGAAGTTAAATCATATACTTTATCGTCCTTTACGCATTTTAAAGTATATTCATAAGCATTGTCTTTTTCAGCTGCTACCCCATCAACAAAGACTTTTACTCCATCTTTTACTTTTAAATTTCCATAAAAGTGATAAGACAATAAATCATTAATTTCAACTGACTTCATATATTTTTCCCTCCAAATTATGCAAAAAGCAGGCTTAACAGCCTGCTCTTTTAAAAAACTTTAATTATTCAGCTTTTCCAGCAGAACCAAAGAAGTTTTCCATCATTTCTTTACATAATGCAGTAATTGCATCAGCACCTGGTTTTAATAATTTACGAGGATCGTATCCTTTTCCTTCTTGGTCTTTTCCAGCTTCGATGTATTTACGAGTTGCTTCAGCAAATACTAACTGGCATTCAGTGTTAACGTTAACTTTAGAAACACCTAATGTGATAGCTTTTTGAACTTGTTCACGAGGGATTCCTGAACCACCGTGTAATACTAATGGTTTTCCGTTTGTTACGTTTTGGATTTCTTCTAAACGATCGAAGTTTAATCCAGCCCAGTTTGCAGGATATTTACCGTGGATATTTCCGATACCAGCTGCTAAGAAGTCTACACCTAAGTCAGCGATAGTTTTACATTCTTTAGGGTCAGCTAATTCACCAGCAGATATGACACCGTCTTCTTCTCCACCGATTCCACCAACTTCACATTCAATTGATAATCCTTTTGAGTGTGCTAAGGCGATCATTTCTTTTGATTTTTCTAAGTTTTCTTCGAATGCATAGTGAGAACCATCGAACATTACAGAAGTAAATCCTGCTTCGATAGCAGCTTTTGCACCTTCATATGAACCGTGGTCCAAGTGTAAAGCTACAGGAACTGTAATTCCCATTGCATCGTGGATTTCTTTTACCATAGCAGCAACTGTTTTGAAACCACACATGTATTTAGCAGCACCTTCAGATACTCCTAACATAACTGGTGATTTAGCTTCTTCAGCAGCAGCTAAGATAGCTTTTGTCCATTCTAAGTTATTGATGTTGAAAGCACCAATCGCATAGTGCCCTTCGTGAGCTTTGTTGATCATTTCAGTAGCAGATACTAACATTACTCTATTCCTCCTTTAAACATTTCTGTCATAACTATTCTACTCCATAACGCCCAATTTGAAAAGTGAAATTATTAACTAACGACGTGATTTTCCGGATAATTCAACTGGTTTAGACAAAGTACGAATTCTTTCTAGAATTCTAAGACTCGCAATTGTATTATTCGGCTTATTCGCAAGACGATACTGCTGTTCTAATTCTTCCATTGAATAATTCGATGTAAAATATGTCTTCATCTGTTTATTCATGCGCTCATCTAATACGGGCAATAAGATTTCATCACGAGTCCATTGCGTAATACTTTCAGCTCCAATATCGTCTAAAACTAAAACATCACTATAACGTAAATGATTCATCACTCTTTGACGATATTCATTATCTGTCATAAACTGTTTCAATTCCTGAATCAATAATGGAACCTGCACGAAAGAAACACTCTTATTGTTTTTGGCATAATAATTACAGATTCCCTTCATTAAGTAAGACTTTCCAGTCCCTGGATTTCCATATAAATACACACCTTGATTCAGTGGAATACTACTCACACTTTGTGTATAAGCTGCCATATAATCTTTTTCTTTGGCAGCATTTAAAAAAGAGGCATCATTTAAATCGATTAAATAATCATTTAAAGACATGTGAGAAAAGCGAAATTTACTTTGATGAGCTAATTGCTGATCTCTTTTTTGTTCATACTGACAAGAAGCATAGTATTCATTTAAGAAACCTGAATCATCGATTTTTAATTTTGTAGCCTTACCACGAATCTTCTGCACACAATAATCCAATCCTTTACAGTTTCTACATGCACTCACACTCTTGATCCACTGCAATAAAACGCCACTATTTTCTTCTACAAAAGATGCATCTAAGTGATTCTGTTCTAGAAATAATTGAATCCATTCATTCTCTTTTAAACGAGCAATATTCTGTTGTCTTTCCAACATTTGTTCTTCTGAAAGCTTAATATTTAAATTCACTACAACTTACCTTCTTTCAACATCTTTTGAAGTTCTAGCATCTCCTGCTGGATCTGCGTATCTGATTTTTCTTCCTTTTGCGTATAAAACTTCTCATCAAGTACAACCTTTTCCTCTTTTTTCTCTTTTTTATTTTCTACGGGGTTTTGGTTGATAATTTCCAATGCTTTCTTCCTAGAATCCACACCCAAGCGAACCCAGCTTGCTGCAACTTTTTCAACATAATTTCTAGAAAATTGTTGATGCGTTTGCTGCAACGTATATTCAATCAATGTATTCACAACTTCTACCGGTAGTTGAAATTGTGTGCATAAACGTTCAATCAATGCCTGATCAGACTTCACAACTGGTATACCATTTTGTTTATTCTGCAAAAACTTAACAGGTGGCATCTGATAAGGATCTTTACTTATTTCCATAACCTTACGATTGCGCATAACCATCTCTTTTAATTTATCCAAATCAAACACATGCGTTGAAGGGTTAATACTTCTTTGTACATATCTACGCATATCTTTCGCATCAATCCCATATATTTGTGCCATCTGGGCAATGCGATCCAAATTCTCATTGGTTCGATAGCGTACTGGAAAAATACGGTCCATCCCTTTGAAAAGTGTCGCAAAATCAAAATCATATTTCTGTTTAATTGTTGGCTTTACCTTTTCGTACGCAATCTCTTTAGATTCGTTCCAAGAATCTAAAATCGAAACATCCAAAGGACTCTCTACCTTTGTATATGAAGAAGAAACCGCCTTATCTTTTTGAAGCATTGTCTTTATTTTATCAAAACACTTAGATCCTACACTTGCCAAATATAATCTTGAATATGTATCGTGACATAAAAATTTATCTGGTAATAGTGGAGCATACAATAAAATCAACATATCTTCTTCATGAACATAGGTTTCAATTAAATGATATTGTTCTAAATGATTTCGTGCCTTATCAAATTGCGAAGCATTTATATTCAAAAGTAAATATACATCTTCTAATTCAACAGAATTTTGAATAGAACCTAAAAATTCATATAGGCAAATTGAACTTTTACCCATCATAGGACCATACAATAAATGTAAGGATTGCCTTTGTTCAACAGATAAATGTTCTATGCAACGCACTTCAATCGTCATGTACCTTCTCCTCTTTTAATGCTTCATCTATTTGTTTATGCAGCTGTTCTACCGTCCCATTATTTTGTAGTACAATATCACTCTTTGCCATCTTCTCTTCCGGATTCATTTGTGATACAAGTCTTGCCAAAGCTTGTTCCCTAGTAAAGTTTCGATAGGTTTGTAGGCGTGATAAGGCTACATCTAAATCAGCCACAACACACCATATTGAATCAAAATGATCTTGTGCAGAAATCTCAAACAAAATTGGCATTTCCACAAAGACGATCGAACTCTCTTGTTCACAAATCCATTTATGCATCTGCTCAAAAATCAAAGGATGCAAGATAGCTTCCACTTGTTTTCGATGCTTCTCATTTGAAAACATATATGAAGCTAAACTTTCCTTAATGATTTGTCCATTTAAATCCAATTCAACAATATGTAAATCATTTAATTTCTGATAACCCAAATTACCCTTTTTTAATAAATCCGCATTGACCTGATCACAATCTAAAACAGGATATTTTTTTCTTAAATATCGAGAAATCTCACTCTTTCCTGAACCCATAGATCCAGTGATTCCTATTACTTTCTTTTTTGACAATTTGGACATAGATAAGTCCCCCTTTGTGATACAGTTAATTTTTTTATGTTATGATGACACACTTTACATTGTGTCTGATCATGTACATTCAAATAAAGTTGAAAACGCCCTGTTACACCTAAACTTGAGGTATAAGAACGAATGGTTGTTCCCCCAAAGCGTGTAGCTCCCTGCAAGATTCGCTTTGTCTGAAAAACGATGTTCTCACAATCTCTTTTTGATAGTTTTGAAGCACGACTTCTAGGATCTAATCCGCAGGCAAAACATATCTCATCGGCATATATATTTCCAACACCTGCCATAATCGATTGATCTAACAGGCAGGATTTCAAATTTCGTTTTAATGAATGAACACAAGTATAGAAATACATTCCATTCACTCTTTCATCCATATAATCATATCCAACATTTTTAAAACAAGGATATGCATGAATGTCTTCTTTTTTAGGATACAAGTACATTCTTCCAAATTTTCTTGTATCATGATACGACATATAGATTCCATTATTTAATTTAAATACTATATGAATATGTTTATCCTCACAAAGCCTATCATAAAGATAAAATTTACCTTCCATTCTTAGGTGAACAACCAAATCATAATCATCCAAACCAAAAATCAAATATTTCCCAAGTCGATTAAATGAATGGAAAGTTTGTCCAATCAACTGATGTTTAAAATTTTCTACCTCTACATTATCAAGAATCTTAGAATAATACACCAATACATCTTCAATTGAAAAATCTTTGATTTGTGTTTCTAACGTGCTTAATACAGTTTGAACTTCTGGTGCCTCTGGCATTATTTTGCCTCATACCAAGACTTGCCAACACTGATACTTGCCTTTAATGGAACCTTTAATTCCATTGCGCTTTCCATTGTATCCTTTACAAGTTTCTGCATTAAATCCAATTCTTCATCTGGTACTAAAAAGATTAATTCATCATGAATCTGTAGAAGCATTTTAGATTTCACATTGGCATCTTTTAAAGCTTGATCCATTTTCAACATCGCAATCTTGATCAAATCAGCCGCACTACCTTGGATTGGTGCATTCATGGCAGCTCGCTTACCGAATTCACGTGTCATAAAATTCTTATCATTGATTTCAGGAATCTCTCTTCTTCTGTGGAATAATGTTTCGACATATCCATGTTCCTTACAGAAATCAATCAATTGATTCATATATTCGTGAATCTGAGGATAACTTTCAAAGTACATCTTCATAAATTCACTCGCTTCTTTTCGTGTGATATTTAATTGTGAAGATAAACCAAATTCAGTTTGTCCATATACAATACCAAAGTTGACTGTCTTAGCGATTCTTCTTTTATGTTCATCCACCTCTTCTGGTGAACAGCCAAAAATTAAAGTTGCCGTTTTTGTATGAATATCCAAACCTTCATTAAACGCTTTTATCATATGATCCTCATTAGCCATATGGGCCAACATTCTCAATTCAATTTGCGAATAATCCGCAGACAATAAGTGATAGCCATCTTCTGCCACAAATGCCTTACGAATTTCTTTACCTAATTCATCACGAATACTGATATTTTGTAAGTTTGGTTCACTGCTTGAAAGTCTGCCCGTTTGTGTCATTGTCTGATTAAAAGAAGTGTGAATCTTTTGATCCGAACGAATATGTTTTTTCAAGCCATCAATATATGTACTGGATACCTTCGCAATTTTTCGATATTCAAGAATATCATCAATAATTGGATGTTTTCCACGAAGCTTTTCTAATACATCTGCAGAAGTTGAACGTTTTTTTCCACCCGAACTTAAGTTCAACTCATCAAACAAGACATTCGCCAATTGTTTTGGTGAATTGATATTAAAAATCATGCCTGCATGTGAATAGATTTTTTGAGCAAGAGCATCCAATTTCTCATTTAATAAAGCTCCATACTCATCTAAAAAACTTTCTTGAATCGAAATACCTTCTTGTTCCATTGAAAACAAGACATGTGTTAACGGCATTTCAATATCTTCATATAAAGACAATACATTTTCTTCTTTTAAAGAAACACGAAGCTTGTCTTTTTTCTCATACAGCTGCTGAGTCAAACTATGATAGATTTCCTTTTCTCTTTCCAAGCTATAAGCCGGTTCCTGTTTTGTCTTCTTAGATACATCATGGAAAGATTCTGGAAGATGAATTTGAAGTGCTTCTAAGACTGCATCACTATCTGTTGCGGTAGAATTCAATAAGAATCCAGCAATATGCAAGTCATCACTAAAAGTATTCCATTTAAACCCATAGCGATCTAATAGATGCATCATTTCTTTTGTATCCCATGTACTAATTTCTTTTGTTTCTAACAATGTTTTAAAGTTTGTATCCTCTAATGCGTTTTCTACTGAAATATAGTAAACTGTTTTATCTTTTGGAATCATAAAACCATACAATTTTTGATCTAAATAAGGCTCTTGTGTACATACTGGCATCACCATAACGTCATCCATATTTTCAAATTCAAAATGATCCACTTCTTTTAAAGGCCATTTTTCTTCCTTAGTCTGTTTTGTACGATTTACCAATGATCGCATTTCATATTTTTCATAGAATGCATTCACATCATCTTGAATTCCTGTAAACTCACAATCATTTAAACTAAATGGTAGTTCCATCTTTGTATAAATTGTTGCCAATTCTAAAGACATGAACGCATTCTCTTTATCTTTTTCTAGCTTTTCTTTTAGTTTTCCTTTTACTTCATCAATATGTGCATAAACATTTTCTACAGTGGAATATTGATTCAATAAACGCAAGGCTGTCTTTTCACCAACACCAGCTACCCCTGGAATATTATCGGCTGTATCCCCCATTAATCCTTTCATATCAATGACTTGGCTTGGTATAATTCCATATGTTTCCATTAAATTTTGTTCGTCCATTAGATCCATTTCACTTAAGCCCTTTTTCATCAAAAGAACATGTGTACTTGAATCAATCAACTGCAATAAATCACGATCACTAGTCAGAATTGTAGTTTGAACATCTTTGCAGCATTTAGCCATACTTCCAATAATGTCATCGGCTTCATAGCCTTCTTGTTCATAGCGCTTGATTCCAGCAGCATCCAAGTATTCTCTAACAATTGGAAATTGAACGATTAATTCTTCATCAAGTGGTTTTCGTGTTCCCTTATAGGCTGCAAATTGTTTGTGTCTGAACGTAGGTTTTCCTGCATCCCAAGCAACTAAAATCTTATCTGGTTCAATAATATCAATTGCCTTATTTAACATCATCACAAAGCCATAAACTGCATTGGTTGGAATGCCATTGGACGTTGTCATTCTATGTGTATATAACGTTGCATAATATGCACGAAATAGCATGGAGTTTCCATCTAATAATAATAGTTTTTTCATGTCTTTACCTCTTTTCCTCTATTTTAGCACATATGAAAAGAAGGAAACGAATCCATGACTCATTTCCTTCGAATATTTTGCATTTTCAACTTTTCCATTCGTTTAAATCGAATATCTTTGATTGTCGCATAGCGCATAAATACGGTAATAATATAGATCAAAACAAATATAGCCACACCATTAAAAATCAATGTCAAAGCTTCAACATGAATAAACCATTTCATAAAGCCCATCGTGAGATATCCGAAGATCTTTGCGCCAAAAAAACAAATTAAATCATTCGCAAACATCATTAGAAATACAATACCAAATTGTACCCAGTGATCTTGATCCATTGCTTCTTGAAAAAAGCCAATTGCCCAGCCAAACAAACCAAACAAAAGCATCTTAACAAGCCAGTCTGAAGTAAAGAACATTCCCACACAAAGGCCGCATAAACAAGCGTATAGAAACCGATTTAAACTTTTCTCATGAGCCACTACTAATAGACATCCGCAAAAACATAGATGGCTAACTAAAGATAGTGAGGAATATGTAAAATCAACGCCGAACAGAGAAGCAATCAATTGATCTAGCATAGCTAAAATGGCTAAGAAAATAAATGAATAACGTTCCTTATTTATCATTTACTCTCCTCTTTTCCAATCACAAGACAATAGTCAAAGCTTTTCATATTGGATACAGGCGATACATAGACAGTTGAAATAATGGAGTCATCATTTAAAGATACATCTTTTACTTCACCAATCAAAATTCCACTCGGATAGTTTCCACCCTTACCACTTGTCGCAACTTTTTGTCCCTTTGCGACAATCGCATCATTGTCAAATAAAGATACTCGATATGCCTTTTTTTCTGTATCATACGATTGTAAAACACCTTCTACACTTGTACCATCTTCTAAAGACATCTTTATCGCAATATCATTACTTAAATGCTGACTTGTCAACAATTGTACAGTGCTCGTCAATGTTTGAACACTATCAACCAAGCCAATGGCACCATCACTTGTTGCCACAAGCATATTCTTTTCTACCCCTTGTTTTTTACCAGCTGATATTGTCACAGTCTGTAACCAGGAATCACTTGAACGTTCTAGAACAGATACACTGATTGTTTTAGCATCGCTAAGCCCGCCTTTCATTTCAAGTAGGCCTTCAAGTTGTTTATTTTTGTTTCTTTCATCTTCATATGCCGTCTGATAATTCTTTTGTTCCGCCAATTGTTTTGACAAATATTCATTATCATCATAAACATGCCAAAGATTCGCAAAATCATTAACTGCATTTCCAATTGAAGATAGCGGATATTGAATTAATCCATATTTTAAGTATGTCCATGCACTATATCCAATATTCGTGATGGAGTTTTGTCTTAAGCCAAACATTGCACATGCTAGTATACATAAAACGACAATCGTCGTAAGTAATCTTTTTTGAATTCGAGTAAATTTACGCATAATATCCCCCAAACTAACTTATATTATAGCGATAAACACTCCTTCTTTCAATCGAGATATTTATGCTCTTTAAATGAATAATATTGATTTTGTCCTACGATAATGTGGTCCACTAATTGGACTCCCATCGTCATTGCGACACGAACCATTTTATAGGTAACCTCAAAATCCGCCTTAGATGGTGTACAATCGCCAGAAGGATGATTGTGGGCAATCAAAACAGAGTTTGCGTTTTGAAGAAAAGCCTCCTTAAACACTTCTCGAGGATGTACTACACTTTCATTCAATGTTCCCTTAAACAAAACACGATGAGAAATGAGTTTACTTTTCGTATCTAAATACAGGGCAATAAAACATTCCTGCGACAATACACCATATTCAAATTCAAACCATTCAATCACATCTTCTGGTTTCATAATGGAGGCATGATATACCTTTGATTTAACGACACGTTTACTGAGTTCTACACTTGCCAAAAGCTGTAAAGCTTTGACTTCTCGTATTCCTTGGATTTGCATCAATGTATTTACATGCATTGACATTAATTTTGATAAACCTTCACTTTCTTTCAATACATCGGATGCAATTTCGAATACGGAACGATTTTTATTCCCGCTTTGAAGAATCAAGGCAACTAATTCTAAATCACTCAAAGATTCTAAACCATAGCGAAGCGCTTTTTCTCGTGGGCGCTGTTCCACTTCCATCTCTTTTACCTTCATATACTCTTATACGAAAAAAAATGCACTTTTTTTAATTTATTTTATTTTTTTGCTTGCAAAGTACAGAATCACATGGTATATTATTTAAGCGTCAAGCAAACATGGCGGTTGTGGTGAAGTTGGTTAACACAGCGGATTGTGGCTCCGTCACGCGCGCGTTCGAATCGCGTCAGCCGCCCCACTAAGATTTTTAAGCTTCGAGAGATCGAAGCTTTTTTCTTTACTTTTTTTTAAATTGTTTGTATATTAGGGACATGAAAAAATTATTATTGATCCTTTTAACTTTGACACTATGTGCTTGTCAGACACAGACAAAAAGCACAGCATCCACTTCAAAAAAAGCTTGTGATGTCACAAGCGAAGAAGAAACGTGTAATTCAAAAGATGATACAAAGACAACATTCAAAGAAATTAGCTTTGATGAGGCTATTCAATATTTCACGCAAGAAAAGTCTGGCGTATTATACTTTGGTTATTCGAGCTGTCCTTGGTGTAACGAGGCTAAACCTATTTTAAAGAAAGTCGCCAAAGAAAATGGTATTGATATTCAATATGTCAAAGTAAGAGATGAAGAAAAGAATCGTCTGTATACAGATGATCAAAAAGTAATTATTGAGCCATATATCCAAGATTATATGTCAAGTAACGATGAAGGCATTTTAACTTTATATGTTCCATTAGTTCTTGTCGTAAAGGACGGGAAAGTCATTGATGGACATGAAGGCACTTTAGATAGTCATGATGCGACTGAAAGAAAAATGACAAATGATGAAAAAGAACAACTAACAAAAATCTATACAAAATTAATGAGTGAAGCAAACTAGCTCCACCCATTTTATTTTCTTCGTATTTTGATTTGATCATCCAAACTCAATTGTCCAATCAATAAACTAGAGTTCGGATCATGTAACATATAATTTTTTGAGATTTGTTTCGAATCAAAATTTGCGTAACAATACTTACAACCATGTAAACAAGAATTATAAGCACCTATATCCACCATGTTTACACAATGACAGTCTCTTGCCTTCCATTCTTTAAAGAGTTTACCAGTTCTTTCAAAAGCATATTTAATGCTGACGCAACAATCCTTTTCATCACCAATTTGATATTTATTTTCCATACAACTCACAACTTTTATATCATTCTTTTCGAAAGCTTCTTTTAATTTAAGATATTCTTCATTAGAGGGTTCATGATAATCCAAATGGTTGTTTCTGACATTTTTATAATCATCCACAAAAGAGACAATTATTTTTGAAATATATCCATTCAACATTGTGCATAACTTATTAAAGGCACGAATATGATAATCTACATCATATTTAGAATTCAAAAGTATGGGATCATATCGAACACAGACATTTTCTTTTCCTAAATAGGATGATAGCTTTTTAATGCATTGAATGACTTCTCTTTTATCTGGTACTTGAGGTTCTATATCATTAAAATATCCAGTGATAGTAACTTGTAGCTGAATAGGTACAGAAAATAGATGTATTGTATCTAACAATGGCAATGGATTCTTTGTACAAAATACAATCATATCAATATCGGATACATAGATACGACTGACTAGTTTTGGATTAAAAGGATTTCTTACATCAAAATAACCTTCATTCCATCGGTTCACAAACCAATCCATATAATAGGCTACAACATCTGTTCTTCCGCTTGCGTTTATAATCATAAGTTTATTAAACAAAGAAATTAAATAATAGTCAACACAAAGAAAAAAGTCATCCTAAGATGACTTAAATTTCTAAATGGCGGTCCAGATGGGACTCGAACCCACGATCTCCTCCGTGACAGGGAGGCATGTTAACCACTACACCACTGGAC
>NZ_CAKVMR010000025.1 GCF_934772795.1 uncultured Holdemanella sp. | reverse complement strand
TAAGCCGTATGCCTTAGTAGGGCACGTACGGTTTGACAAGGGGCGGTAGAATTAAAATTCTGTCGCCTACTTTTTCTGTTAAAATCATATAGTGAATTTTGAAATGAAGGAGTATATATGGAAGAAATAAAAGATAAAGATTATTCATTGGAAGCGGTTCCAGAAAGTGCAAGAAAAGGTTTTCGAAGTATGTTTTTTGTCATGCTTGGATTTACCTTCTTTTCTGCAAGTATGAGTGTAGGAGCAAAACTAGGAAATGGTTTAGATTTTAGTGAATTTGTTTTAGCGTGTATCATTGGTGGAATTATTTTATCCATTTATTGTGGAATATTAGCCTATATAGGATCTGACACAGGACTAACAATGGATTTGCTTTGTCGAAAGGCATTTGGTAAAAAAGGATCTTATGTATCAAGCTTAGTTCTAGGGTTTACACAAATTGGATGGTTTGGCGTTGGTGTAGCGATGTTTTCAATTCCAACAGCTCAACTTTTAGGTATCAATGAATGGGCATTGACAATCGCAGCTGGGTTATTGATGACTTTGACAGCTGCTACAGGTATGAAGGCATTAGAAGTCGTAAGCACGATATCCGTTCCTTTAATTGTTGTATTGGGTGTTTATTCAATGGTTACTGCCACAACTGATGGTGGTGGCCTTGTGGCTGTGTTTGCACAATCGGCTGGAAAAATCAGTGTGTTTACAGGAATTGGATATGTGATTGGTTCCTTTATTTCTGGAGGGACAGCAACACCGAATTTTATTCGTTTTGCGAAAAATAATAAAATTGCGGTTTGGACTACAGTCATTGCGTTTTTCTTCGGGAATACATTAATGTTTTGTTTCGGTGCAATTGGAGGTGCTTTTACAGGCGCTGATGACATTTTCTATGTTATGATTGCACAAGGTTTGGCAATTCCTGCTATTATTGTTTTAGGAGCTAATATTTGGACAACAAATAATAACGCTCTTTATACAGGTGGTCTTGCGATTAGTAATATCACAAATATCCAAATGAAAATAACAACATGGATTGCAGGTGTTATTGGAACCATCTTATCCATTTGGTTGTATTACAATTTTACAGGTTGGCTTAACATACTGAATTGTGCTTTGCCGCCAATCGGAATTATTGTCATTCTAGATTTCTTTATGAAAAGAAAAAAATATAAAGATAATATGGATGTAGGTAATTTTAATAGTTTCAATATTGTTGGTGTTATTGTTGGAGCTATTGTTGCAAATATTCTTCCTTGGGGAATTGCAGCGGTAAATGCGATGGTTGTAGCATCAGTATGTTATTTTATAGGGTATATAAGAAAGAAAGAGGCATAAAATGTTAATAAAAAATGCGTGTATTGAAAATAATGAAGAATTAAAGTGTATCCGAATTGAAGATGGAAAATTCAAAGAAATAAGAAAAGATTTAGAACCATATGCACAAGAAGAAGTGATGGATCTAGAAGGAAAACTTGTCCTTCCTCCTTTTGTTGAATCTCATGTTCATTTAGATACTTGTTTGACAGCTGGTCAACCACATTGGAATATGTCGGGAACTTTATTTGAAGGTATTGAACGTTGGGAAGAGCGTAAGGAATTTTTAACTAAAAAAGATGTAATGGATCGTGTGAATAAAGTCATTCGTATGCAGGCAAGTCATGGTGTTCAACATGTCCGTACGCATGTGGATATCAATGATCCAAATCTAACAGCTTTAGAAGCTATCTTGGAATTAAGAGAAGAAGTAAAGGATTTCATGGACATTCAAATTGTTGCGTTTCCTCAATATGGAATTTTGAGTTATCCAAAAGGAAAGGAATTGTTGGAAACAGCTTTGAAATTGGGTGCAGATGCAGCTGGAGCTATTCCTCACTTTGAATTTACGCGTGAATATTCGGTCGAATCTTTAAAAATTTGTTTTGAATTAGCACAAAAATATGGAAAGCTAATTGATATTCATTGTGATGAAATTGATGATGAAGCAAGTCGAGGACTTGAAACAGTTGCGACACTTGCTTATGAAACTGGTATGAAAGATCAGGTAACGGCAAGTCATACAACGGCAATGCATTCTTATAATAATGCGTATATGATTCGTTTGATGCGTATTTTAAAAATGTCAAATATTAACTTTGTAGCCAATCCTTGTGTGAATGTACATTTAGGTGGTCGTGCGGATACATATCCTAAACGTCGTGGATTAACACGAGTTAAGGAATTAACAGAAGCTGGATGCAATGTATCTTTTGGAACGGATGATATTTTTGATCCTTGGAATCCAATGGGAAGTGGAAATATGCGTGATCCAGTTTATATGGGAATCTATACTGGACATATGATGGGGTATGAGGAAATTCTAAATTCATATAAATTCGTAACGACAAATGCAGCTAAAACTTTACATTTAGGGGACAGCTATGGAATTCAAGAAGGAAATCCGGCAAGTTTTGTGGTGATGGATGCTAAAAATTATCATGAAGCTTTAAATTTGGATGCTCCTGTATTAAAGTCTTACAAAGATGGAAAGTTTATCGCATCTTGTACACCGGCAACACGAAAGATTCTATTTTAAAAGGTCCTTAGGGACTTTTTTCTTATATATTAAGATTTTGGTTTCGAAACAGGGAAAATGCGGTATGTGAAAAACTATCGAATTGTCACAATTTGTGGATTATCAGCAACGACAAAAAGGACTATCGTAATAGTCAACATTTTGTATTTGTCTGAAGTTTGAATTATTTTTTACAATCATTTTATGATTACATTCAGGGCAGTGCATCATATAGTTTTCTTCAGGTTCATTTGGAAATAATTCATCAATCAACCATCTAGGTACTTCTTCTTCGTAAGTGCATTTTGTACATTTCATCAATACATCTTTTTCTGTATGTTCTGTCATTTCTTTTGTCCTCCAATGGATTATATGTATAAGTATACTGCATAATAGCTCCACATTTACATTGAATTGGATCTTAGGTTAAAAGAATCTATTAAATGAGTGCGGTATTTGAATTTATTGAGTTTGTTTTTAAGAGCTTTTGTTCTAGTTTCACGCGAATAATCCTTATTCTTTTTGATTCCAAGAAGTGCATGGACTTTATCCAATGTTTTCTTAGATGCATTGGCATAGAATCCATAATACCGAGTGGTTAAGAAATGATAGTCCGATATATGTATGATAAGGCGATTTATAAAATCAATCACATTATCTGTGACATCATGATGTTTTTCATCTGAATAGGATGTATAAAATTGTAAATTTTATATTAGAATTAATAGATTAAATCATAATTATTATATAATAATGAAAGGATGAGTTATTTTTAACAGTTTCATACAAAAAGTATAAACAAAATTGCTACAAAAAAGAAGGAGGAATAAATTTTATGGCACAAGAGTTAAATAGATATGGGGTGCTAAATTCTTTGATTTCAATTTTAAATGAAGGAGAAGAAGATTCCTCAGATGCAGTAATAGCAAAATACTTACTTCAAAACTTTAATCATCTTCAAAATTTGAATATATATGATATGGCTGATGAATGCTTTGTAAGTAGAGCTACAATAAGGCGCTTTGCTCAAAGATTAGGTTTTGACAATTTTAAAATTTTAAAAAATCAATTTGAAAGTTTTCATGATACTTATTCATTCTATAGAGCAGGAATATATGATAATACTGAGAACAAGACAATTTCTGAGCAAATATTAAAAATGGTAAATGAATGTGATAGTTTTTTTACTGATGAAAAAATAGCTGGTATAGTAAATGATATAAAAAAAGCTAATACAATTGTATTTTTAACATCTGATATCTATAGTAGGCAAAGTAGTGAATTTCAAAAAGCTATGATACTAAATGATAAGATGGTACGAATCATTTCTAAAAAATATGAAAATAGTGAGTTATTACACTCATTAAAATCCACAGATCTTTTACTTGTAATCTCTGTTTCAGGCTTTTTCGTAAATGTAATTCTACCATATATAAAGGATAATCAAGCAAAAACAATACTGTTAACTACAGTTCATGACTTAAAATACTATGATTATTTTGATGAGGTATGGTATCTTAGTAAATCAGCTAAAACAAATAATCGAAGTGTGTATACAGTTTTTGCTACCCAATATTGTCTCGAGAAAATCTTTGATGCATATATGAAAAGTTTAAATTAGATTGGCACGAATATTGCACCCTTTTACATAGCTATATAATCTATAATCAATTATAGAAGAGGAGCTGCAGCAGATCTTCTATATAATTAATATCTATAATAAAGGAGAAAAGTACGGATATGTATGAAGAATTATGTAAAAGCATTTTAAAAGTGATTGGTGGTAGAGATAATATAGAGAGTGCATCTCATTGTGCCACAAGGTTGCGATTAACATTGAAAGATTTATCGATTGTTGGAAGTGATAATGATATAAAATCTATTAAAGGTGTACTTGGCCTAGTTAAAATTAATAAGTCTTATCAAATTATTATAGGTCCAGGTGTTGAATCTGTTTTTTTAGAGTTTGTTAATATAGCGGGTATTCAAAATAATACCTCTACTAATCAATCTGACAAAAAAGAAGAAATAAAATCTTCAACAGAAAAAAAGCATTATATCACAACTATAGTTGATTTTATTTCAGGATCATTTATGCCAGTATTACCAATTATCGTTGCAGGTGGATTGATTAGTGCATTTTTAGTTTGCTGCACAACTTTCTTTGGTGTTGATCCTAATTCAGGGACATATTTAGTTCTTAATTCTATATATGTTGGAGCTTTTACTTATCTGCCTATTTATGTTGGATATAATACAGCAAAGAAATTGAATATATCTCCAATGTTGGGTAGTTTGCTTGGCGCCGTATTAGTATCCAATAGTATTAGCGGAGTGGATGGATTAGATTTTTTGGGCATAGGAATTACTACAGTTAATTATGCTCAATCTGTACTTCCAGCAATGCTAGGGGTATTATTTATGTCTTTTGTTTATCGACCTTTAGATGCACATCTTCCTAAGGAAATTAAATTTGTCATGGTTCCTGTTATCACGATGATAATTACTGTGCCAATTACATTAATAGCTATTGGTCCTATTGCCACTTGGATAGGTAATTTATTAGCAACTGCTACATTATGGTTAAACACGAATTTAGGAGGTCTTTCCGTTGCAGTGATTTCTGCTTTACTTCCTCTGATTTTGTTCTCGGGAACAGGAGGATGTTGGTATCCAGCGATTTTCGCTTCTTTTGCAGAGAACGGATTTGAAGGATTTGTAATGACTGGTCTTTTGTCTGCAAATTTGGCAATTGCAGGAGCAGCATGTGCTGTTAGTTTGAAATTGAAAAATAAAGAAAATAAATCATTGGCATTATCTACTGGAATTACAGCAATTTTTGGTATTACTGAGCCTGCTATTTATGGTGTTTTAATTCGTTGGAAAAAAGCTTTTATAGCATCAATTATCGCATCTAGTATCGCAGGATTATTTGCTGGAATGATGAATGTTGTTGAGTATGTGTTTTCTTCACCAAGTATTATTAGCATAATAGCTTTTGCTAATCCTAATGGTTCGTTAAATAATCTTATTATGGCTATTATAACTATGGTAATTGCATTCGCTGCAGGATTAACTATAACCTTATTAATGAATGTCAAAGAAGAAGAAGATAGTACTATAAATGGATAAATATTGAGAGGAGTAATTTATAGATGAAAAAGTCAAAAGAATTTCCAGTAAATTTTTTATGGGGTGGTGCTACAGCTGCAACGCAATGTGAAGGAGCATGGAATGTTTCTGGGAAAGGAGATTCCATACTAGATCATTGCACTAATGGTGATAAAAGCCATCCACGTTTAATAACTAATGAAATAGATACTAGCAGATATTTCTATCCAACTCATTATGGATGTAAACAATATGAACATTATGAAGAAGATATTAAATTATTTGCTGAAGCAGGGTTTAAAATATATCGATTATCTATTAACTGGTCGCGTATTTATCCAAATGGAGATGATGAGTTACCAAATTTTGAAGGCTTAGAATATTATAGAAATGTATTTGAAAAATGCTTATCTTTTGGGATTGAACCTGTAGTAACAATGACGCACTACGATATGCCGTGGAATCTTGCATTAAAGTATGGCGGGTGGAAAAATCGTAAATTAATTGATTTATTTGTTAAATATGCAAAAACGATAATAACAGAATATAAAGGTTTAGTGAAACGTTGGTTAACATTTAATGAAATAAATTTCGGTACAGTTTCTTATGGTGAATATGTCACTTCAGGCATCATTCCCAAAAAGGGATGTATAACAATGGATGATTCTGAGGCAACAATAGATGAGGTTAATGATCGTTTTCAAGCTTTACATCATGAGTTGGTTGCTAGTGCAAAGGTTGTGAAATTGGCTCATTTAATTGATCCTTCTATTTCCGTAGGGTGTATGGTTTGTGGCTTTGCGTATTATCCCATTTCATGTAAACCAGAAGATATAGCACAAGCACAAAGAGATATGGAAATATGGAACTATTATTGTATGGATGTAATGTGTAAAGGAAAGTATCCGTATTGGTCGGAAAGATATTGGGATGATCATCACATTAAATTAACAATCATGGATGAAGATTTAAAAGATTTTAAAGAAGGGATTGTTGACTTTATAAGTTTTAGTTATTATCGAACAGACTGTTCTCAAGCTGATCAAAAAAAATCAAGAGAAAAAACAAATTTTGGTTTGAAAAATCCTCTATTAGATGCAACTCAATGGGGATGGACAATAGATCCGGATGGATTGCGTTGGCTTTTAAATGAATTTTATAATCGATATGAAAAGCCTCTCATAATTGTAGAAAATGGTATTGGAGCATATGATCAAAAAGAAGAAGATGGAACTATACATGATATCGAGAGAATAGAATATTTGAAAAAACACATAAAAGCAATGAAAGAGGCTATCAAGGATGGAGTGGACCTTATTGGTTATACTTGCTGGAGTGCTGTTGATATAGTATCTGCATCAACTGGAGAATTTAAAAAAAGATATGGTCTGATTTATGTCGATGCTGATGACTATGGCCATGGTTCATATAAAAGATATAAAAAGGATTCATTCTTTTGGTACAAAAAAGTGATTGAAAGTAATGGGGAGATCTTAGATTAAAAATATGTTAAACGAACTATGTGAGTGATTTTAAAGTTTCTAATTTGTTCTTAAAGTCAAAAAATAAGATTTATAAAATTTATGTAAGAAAAACTAAGTAAATGAAGCAAATTCATAAGTTTGAATGTCCAAACTTATGAGTTCATTTTATTGCACAAATCTTATAGTTAAGAGGAGACAGAAAAAGAGCTGTAACAAATAAGTGTTTTTTGGTAATTTAAATTATCGTGTGGGTGATGCGAACGAAAAGAGATGAATTCCACTGTATTTGCAGTAGAACGCATCTCTTTTCTTATAGATTAAGATTTTGGTTTCGGAACAAAGGAAATTCAATATGTGAAAAGCTGTCGAAATGTCACAATTTGTGGGTTATCAGCAACGACAAATAGGACTATCGTAATAGCCAACATTTTGTATTTGTCTGAAGTTGTTGAGTTATTTTTTAACAATCATTTTATGATCACATTCAGGGCAGTGCATCATATAGTTTTCTTCAGGTTTATTTGAAAATAATTCATCAATCAACTTCTTCTTCATAAACGCATTTTGTACATTTCATCAATACATCTTTTTCTGTATGTTCTTAGTCAGCTAATTTAAAATATTTAAATGCATAGGCTAATCCATCATCTGATATATCTTTTGTAACAAAATCAGCAGCTTTTTTACATTCATCAGCTCCATTGCCCATGCATATGCTGAGTCCTGCAATTTTTAGAATGTCTAGATCATTTAGACTATCTCCAATCGCGATTGTATCGTTAATAGCTTTGTTTAAATAGCTTGTGATTTTCTGAAGGCCTGTACCCTTTGTGATTCCTTTTATTGAAATTTCTCCATTATATAAACGTAAATGGTTGTTCTTATACATAAATCCTGTTAGTGAGTCTGGGATTTTTTGAAATAATTTTTCGCATGCTTCCTTATTCTTGGTAAAGATGGAGATTTTAACCACTTTTTTTAAATCCTCTTTTTTCATTTCTTCGAATGGGAAACAATTATTTTTTGCCATCATTGCACGGCTTAATTCAGAATCTTCGTTATTTTTAAGTATAAGACCAGATAAACAATTAAATGCTTCTTCAGTTAGATGATTTTTGTGGATTCCATCTAGCGAAAATCCAATGTTATTGTCTAACATAAATTGAATTAGACTGATTAATTCCTTTTGTGGATATGTTGTACAATAAATGAGTTTGTTTTCTACGTATACCACAGCTCCACAGGAAATAATCATACCGTCTAAAGGTAGATTGAGTATTTCTTGATCGATGTCGGCATATGGTCTTCCAGTGCTTAAAAATATTTTATGCCCTTTTGATTTTGCATTTAGAATAGCTTCTTTTGCACTTTCTGGAATATCATCCTTTTTGTGATCAAATAGTGTTCCATCAATGTCTATGAAGATTAATTTATGATTCATAGTCATTTTCTTTTTCTCCTAATGCAGTGTATATAATCGATTTAAATTCATCAAAAGAAATACAATTTCTTATTTCTTGAATCACCTTATCTTCACTGAATAAAGAAATGAGTGATTCATATAAAGCGCGGAACGATCTTCTATCAGCTTTGTTTATAGCTAACAATAATACGACATGGACAATGTTAGAATCCCATTGAAATCCTTCTTTTGAAACGGCTACCGCAATACTTGTTTTAATGGCATTCATTTCAATGGAATGAGGTATGGCCACATTCCCAAAAGCAGTTCCGGCTGCATTTTCTCTTTTATATACACTTTCTTCAAAGCTTGTATCTACATAGTTTTGTACAAGTAAACAATCGCATAGTTTAGCTAGAACTTGTTTTTTATTTTTGAGTTTTGAATCTGCTACAAATAGATCTGGTTCAAAAAAGTCATTAAATTTAACTTTCAATTTTCTGTCTCTGTATTTTTCTTGTGATTGTAAAATAGCATTTTGAATTATAGAGAATTGACTATTTAAATTTAAAGGAGATATCGAAACAATATCTAAAGGTTCATTTGTATTTGTGTTAATGATTGTATTGGTTACAGGAATTGTAGTGAATAGTATAGAAACTGGATTGTTTAAGGTGCAAAAATCATTTTCGTTATGGATAGATCCAACCATATTTAATTGATTGCCAAAATTTAACATCAAACTATTCATGATTTGATCAGCCATATTATGATAGTTTGGACATAAAATTGCGACTGGCACTTTATCCTTGTTATCGGCCTGTCTTTCAATTTCAGAACCAATGTGCATAGCTAAAAAAGAAGTCTCGTCTTCATTGATTTTAATATGAAAGCGTTCTGCCAAATCTAAAGAAATATAGATTGCGATATCAAAAATTAATGGACTATTATTCTTAATAATTTCAGCCATCGGATTCGAGGTGTATTTACCGGATTGTGCTCTTAATAACAAGTTCTTTAAATGTAGTGTAAAAGGTGTTTTAAAGGTTTTGCTGGAAAGATCCACCATATAAATATTGTTGATGTCTTCAACATATTTATCGATTAATTCAATGATATTACCACCAACTAATTCTTTTAGTTTCTTAGATGATTCTTCAATCGAAAAATTAGCATTTGTTTTGAATAACATATATATTTCAAAACGCTCATATCTGTTGATGGAAATATCAAACGTTGTTTCTAATTGTTCTATAAATTCATTCAAGAAATTTAATTCGACTTGATTATCAATACTTACTTCATTTTGTCCGTCATTTAATTCATTTCCATTTAATTCTCTATCTATAATTATCAATAGATGTAATAGAAGATTCATTGAGGAAAAGTCATTTAAATAGTAATTATATTTTTTGAATGTGGTGAAAATAATGTTTTGAAGTTTTTCTACATCAATTGATGCGAAATTATCTTTTAATACATTCACATTCATAATGCTCGATTTGGATTCTTCATTAATAACATAGGATAATAATTTTCTTTTATTGATTTCATCACCTTTGATACGAACACAATCATGTTCACAATAAAATTCAAGATTATAAGAAGAATATGTTTTATTCATTTTTGAAATAATAGATTTAATAGTTGAATAGCTTACGCAAAGGCTATCGCATAAATCAAAGATTTCAATATGTGCACTATGATTTAAAACAAGTTGTTTAATGATAAAAAAAGAACGTTCTTCAAGAGTTTGAGGAATCTGTTCACTACTATTGGTTAGAACTAAAGAGTAATTGTTTTGTAGATTTAATTCATATCCATTTCTAGATGAAAGAATGATATTTTTACCATATAGTGAGTTTATATTGTGAACATAGTTTTTAACAGAGCGTACAGAAATATCTAGTGCATTCGCAATTTCTGCACTTCGAACAGGTTTGTTGAACTCTGATAAATAGTTTAGAAGTGCTTGTTCTTTCTTTTTCATGACAATACCTCTCTTTTGTGAACGTATATACATAGATTATTATATCGACTGTAAAATATTTTGTCGATTTGCATATTTCACTTTAAGGTGCAAATAATCAATTACATAAATTGCACTTTTAAGTGCAAATTTATATTTGATATTGGTGCACGTTAGGGTGCAAAAGTAAAGTTGATGGAAATTTCAAAAATGCAGATAATGTAGGTGTCAAAAGTAAACGGCGAAAGGAGAAAAAAATATATGGAAAACTTGAAAGTGTTACTTTGTTGTGGTGCTGGTATGTCTAGTGGCTTTTTAGCAAGTGGAGCTAGAAAACTAATTAAGAAACAAAAACTTCCAATGACAATTGAAGCTAGAAGCTATGCAGAAGCTGCAGACTTTATGAGTAGTATTGATGTAATGTTACTTGGACCACATTATGCAAAGGACTTGGAGAAATTCCAAGAAATCGGAAAGCCTTATGGTGTACGTGTTGGTGTGATTCCAGAAAAAATCTACGGTTCTTTAGATTCAAATGGATTGATTGAATTTGCACAAAAAATCGCAAAAGGCGAATAAAAAAGCTAAGACGGCAATCTTAGCTAAAAAGAAATCTACATGTGAAAGACTTCTCTTTGAATATTGTATAACAGAGAGAATAAATTAGTAAAGAAGATTAGGAGAATAAAAATATGAATAAATTTATGGGTTGGCTAGAAGATTCATTTGTACCAAAAGCCAATAAACTATTTAGCAAACCATTTATTGCAGCATTTGCTTCTACAATGCAAAAAATTATCCCATTCATTTTAACGGGATCAGTAATCTATTTCTATAATGTTATTAAATCGTTTGTACCTGTATTACCTGATTTGAGTCCTATTTTAACTTATAGCTTTGGTATTATTACAGTTATTGTTGCATTTATGATGGGAAATCAGTTGATGGAAAAATTAGGCCATCCAGACTATGTGATCAATGCTGGTTTATGTTCTGTAGGTACATTGTTAATGGTTGCGATGCCTTTAGGAAAAAATGCTGATAGCATTTCAAGTCTTATGGGAAATTTAGGAGCTGCTGGTATTGCGGTAGGATTGATTGTAGGTTTATATGTAGGAACGATTTTCCATTTATGGGGAAAACTTCATTTCTTACAAGACAGTAGTTGCCCAGATTTCGTTACAGCTTGGATCAATACAATCGTTCCAAACCTTATTACTCTAGGTATCGCAATGGTTTTAGTAAATGTTTTAAAATTAGATGTATATTCATTAGTCATTGCAGCCTTTATGCCATTGGCAAATATTGGACAAACATTACCAGGATTTATCTTGATTTGTTTAATACCGGCATTCTTCTATACTTTGGGAATTTCAAGCTGGACATTTGGAGCTGTTACAACACCTATTTTCATGGCTGGTATTCAAGCGAATATTGACGCTGTTGCTGCAGGTGGAGTCGCAACAAATATTGTAACGAGTGAATCAGTGTTTACATTGGCATTTGTTACTATGGGTGGTATGTGTGCTACTTTAGGTTTAAATGTATTAATGTGCTTTTCTAAATCAAAACAATTAAAAACATTAGGACGAGTATTTATTGTTCCTTCAATTTTCAATATTAATGAACCAATTATGTATGGTGGAAAAGTTGTAATGAATCCAGTGTTAATGATTCCTGCGTGGTTGAATTCAATTATTGGACCAGTATATGTATGGATCTTAATGAGTACAGGTTTATTAAATATTCCTGAAAAAATGATTCAGGTAGGACAAATTCCTGCACCAATCTGTAGTGTTATGATTACAGAAGATATGAGAGCTTTATTATGGTGGGCTGTATTATTTGTGATTTACTTGGCAGTATGGTTCCCATTCTTTAGGGCTTATGAAAAAACAAAATTAGCTGAAGAAGCAGCAGAAAATGAATAAATTAAAAAAATAATAGGGAGGTAGTATGAGTATGGATGAACAAAATGAATTAGTACAAGTGGCGATGCAGATTATTTTGCATGCTGGAGATGCTCGAAATCATGCAACGGAAGCTTTAAAGGCAGCTAAACAATTTGACTTTGATTTAGCACAAGAAGAGATGAAACAGGCAAATGAGTGTATTACGTTAGCTCACAAAGCTCAAACAGAGACAGTGCAAAATGAAATGGGCGGGGAAAAGTATGAATATTCGATGTTGTTTGCCCATGCTCAAGACACTTTAATGACAATTATGTCTGAAATCAATATGAGTACAGAGATGATTGATATTTTAAAAATAATAAAAAGTAATATGTAGGAGGCAATATACATGGATAATAAATTTCCTAAAGAATTTTTATGGGGAGCTGCTACTAGTGCTTATCAAGTAGAAGGTGCAGCAACTACTCATGGTAAAAAGTTAAGCCAACAAGATGTTATTAATAAAGATAGTTATGAGAAATTTGGCTTTGCGACTGCAGAAATCGCAAGTGATGAGTATCATCATTATAAAGAAGATGTTGCTTTAATGAAGGAAATGGGATTTAAGGCATATCGCTTCTCGATTGCATGGTCCAGAGTGTTCCCAGATGGAACAGGCTCTGTTAATGAAGAGGGTATTCAATATTATCGTGATTTAATTGATGAATTAAAGGCAAATGATATTGAACCAATTGTAACTTTATATCACTACGATTTACCAATGGCATTAGTGGATAAGTATGATGGTTGGATCAGTCGAGAAGTTGTAAAAGATTTTGAATACTATGCTCGATATGTCATCAATGAATTTAAGGATAAAGTAAAATATTGGACAACAATCAATGAACAAAGCATTATCGTTCAGTTTATCGAACAGAAGTGTTATATTCCAGAAAAATATAAGGGAAACAATCAAATTCGTTATCAAATTAACCATCATATGAATTTAGCTCATGCAATCGCATGTAAATTGGTACATGAATTGGTTCCAAATGGACTGGTTGGTGCTGCCATTGGTTATGCTCCAGTTTATCCATTGACATCAAAACCAGAAGATGTAATGGCTGCTCAAAACGCGAATGATCTACATAATCAATATTATTTAGATATTTATTTTAAAGGTCATTATACTAAGTCAGCTATGATTTATCTGGAAAAAACAGGCATGGCACCAAAAATCGAACCGGGAGATATGGAATTGATTAAAGAAGGATATTCAGATTTCTTGGCACTAAATTATTATGCGAGTGAATGCGCAAAAGCGTGTCCTGAACACGAAGGAAAAGAAATCCACTTTGCAGGAGTAAATCGTTCTGGCAAAAAAGGTGAAATGTCTGGATATGAAACACAACCTGGATTCTTTGAAATGTGTAAAAATCCTAATCTCGATACAACGGATTGGGATTGGGCAATTGATCCAACAGGATTGGAATATATTTTCCGAGATATTTATTGCCGTTATGAAAAACCATTGATGATTACAGAAAATGGTTTGGGAGCTTATGATGAATTGACAAAAGATGGCAAAATTCATGATGAATATCGTATTGATTATTTAAGAGCTCATATTAAGGCGATGAAAAAAGCGATGAATTATGGAGTTGAAGTATTAGCTTATTGTCCATGGTCAGCTGTTGACTTATTGTCAACAAGTAATGGTGTAAAGAAACGTTACGGATTTATTTATGTAGATAGAACAGATGATGATCCAAAAGAATGTGCCCGAATCCGCAAAGATTCATTCTATTGGTATCAAAAAGTGATTCAATCACAAGGAACAGATTTAGAATCTTAATAAAACATAGGCACATGATTTATTCATGTGCCTAATTTAGTACGAGGAGGAAATAATAATATGAAACAATTACCAACAGGATTTAAAGATGGTTTTTTATGGGGTGGAGCAGTAGCAGCATGCCAAATTGAAGGAGCTTATGATGTCGATGGTAGAGGACTTTCTACTTCCGATATCCGTGCTTATGATAAAAACATGGATCGTTCTCATATTGAAAAAGAAGGGGGAGGAACTCTTGCAGAAATCAAGGCATCGATTCAAGATACAGAAAGCTATTTTCCTAAACGTCATGGAATAGATTTCTATCATACATATAAAGAAGATCTTGCCTTATTAAAAGAATTAGGATTAAAGGCATTTAGAACAAGTATCTCATGGTCAAGAATTTTCCCAAAAGGAGATGAATTGGAACCCAATGAAGCAGGACTTAAATTCTATGACAACTTGATTGATGAAATTATCAAAGATGGAATGGAACCAATCATTACCATGTCACACTATGATATTCCATTATATCTAGTCACAGAATATGGGGGATTTGCGAATAAGAAGACGATTGAATTCTTTGTTCGTTATGCCAAAGTATTATTAGAAAGATATAAAGGGAAAGTTAAATATTGGATCGTATGTAATCAAGTGAACTTAGTTCCAACTGTACAATTTGGATCCTTAGGAATCTATGATGATCAAGCAGAGAATATGGAAGAATTGATGTACCAAGCCGTTCATAATCAATTTGTAGCTGGAGCTAAAGTAGTAGAATTAGCTAAAGAAATAGATCCAGAAGCAGTAATGGGAACAATGCTTGCGGATGGTACTCTATATCCAAAAACTTGCAACCCAGAAGACATTGTAGGTACTTTAAAGAAAAATAGAATGCAACAATATTTCTTTTCAGATGTACAACTTCGTGGAGAATATCCAGTTTATGCATTACGCCATTTTAAAGAGAAGAATATTGATTTAAAAATGGAGGCTGGAGATGAAGAGCTTTTAAAAAATAATAAGATGCAATTCTTGGCAATTTCATATTATTCTTCATATGTATTCAATCATGAAACAGATGATGGAACTCCATTTAAAGCAGAAAAGAATTCTTACCTTAAACCTACACCATGGGAATGGAGAGCAGATCCACTAGGCTTCTATAATTGTTTAAGTCAATTGTGGGATCGTTATGAAATTCCTTTGATGATTGCAGAAAATGGATTGGGAGCTTTGGATACGATTGAAGAAGATGGATCAATTCATGATCCATATCGTATTGAATACTTGCAACAACATATTGAACAATTAAAAGAGTGTGTAAAAGATGGTGTTGATATTTTAGCTTACTTAAGTTGGGGACCAATTGATATTGTTTCTTCATCAAGTGCTGAAATGAGTAAACGATACGGATATATTTATGTAGATTTAGATGATTTAGGAAAAGGCTCTGGTAAACGATTGAAGAAGGATAGCTTCTATTGGTATAAACATGTTATCGAGACAAATGGAGAAGATTTAAGTACAAACTTATAAAGTATATGACTAAGGAACTCATATGGGTTCCTTTTTTATTTGTTTAATGATTTAGAAAGAGAAGGAGATAAAGATCCGTATTATTATTATGATAAAATTTGAGTAGAGATATTCGAATAGAAAAGGGGGTGACATGTATGTTTCTAACTATCTTTATCATAATAATCCTAGTATTTATCTTGTTAGAACTAGCTTCTATTAAAGATGAAATTAAAAAGAATAATGAACTTCTCATTAAATGTCTAAAGAAAAAAGAATAAGAGGCTGATTTAAAAAGCCTCTTATTTACTTTGTAGCATGAAATAATAGATTTCTGGTTTTGCCATAAAACGAAGATTTACGTGTGTGCATCCTACACCAGATGAAATGATGTACGGAAAGGCGAGTCGCTTTGCGTGGGAACGATTCAATGATTTTGCCCCATCTATCGATTTATATCCACCAAAAATGGGGATTGTGATTTGATTGCCATGAGAGTGTCCACATAATGCAAGCGATATTGATTTTGTGGATAATTCTTCATTAGTCAGAGTATCTGGCATGTGGGTAATAAGCAAGTTGTATTGTTCACTAGAAGTTGAAATTTTACTTGGATCTGGCGTATTTGATAATGCACTTAATGTAATGCCATCACTTTTTTGGTTTGTAAGAAGAATAGTTTCGTTTTCTAATATTTCAAATTGTGCCTGATTTAAAATAGAACGAACAACATCATTGTTGGCTTCATCCTTTTCGCCTAAGACACAAAACTTACCAAGTGGAGCATGAATCTTAGATAATTTATTGGTGATATAATCCATGTCTTCTTGACTCATTTGACATGTTTCATCAAATAAATCTCCACCAAAAATGAGAATGTCTGGGTCTAAGTGTTCGATTTTATCAAAGAGTTTATTAGCTCTTTTTTTATTTTCAAATTTACCATATTGCACATCTGTTAAATATACAATGGATACATCATTCATTGAGGATGGAATCTTTTCATCTTTCAATGTTTTATATTGTACGCCCAATTGATCAGGTTCGATATTTTTTGCGATTGTCAAAGAACCGAGCATACTTAATACGATCGCAAATAATATGGCAATGATGATAAACATTTGTTTCTGTAACTTTGTCATGAAACTATTTTATCATAAAATAGAAAAGACATCACTAGGATGCCTTTGTTGCTCTTGGTTTTCTTGCATGGAAGTTGTTCTTGCGATTCTTTTGAAGTTCTTCCATGGTTTGTTTTGAATTCAAAATAACTGGAATTACAATTGGGTTTCGATGTGTCTTCTTATATAAGAATGGTTCTAATGTAGAACGCACACAGTTTTTGATTTCAGAGAAAGTGGTTTTTTCTTTCATCTTTTCTTGAAGAGAATTGTTCACAATATATTCAGCTTCTTTGATCAATCCCTGTGAATCTTTAATGAAGACAAATCCACGTGACACGATAACTGGACGCATTAAGATTTTGTTTTCTTTTGAATCGATGGCTAAGATAACGGCAACCAATCCATTATCAGCTAAGATTCGACGATCCTTTAAAACGGCAGTAGATAATCCGGAAATATCATTTCCATCGACGTAGATATCATCACCTTGGTATCGCCAGTCACTTTGTAGTACTTTGTGATCTCTTAAAATTAAAATATCTCCATTTGCGCATACAAAGATATTTTCTTTAGGAATACCTGTTTCCATTGCGGTTTGACGGTGTTGCATCAACATCTTATATTCACCATGAACAGGCATAAAATAAGTTGGACGAACTAACTGTAACATTAATTTTTGTTCTTCTTTGGAAGCATGTCCTGTTGTATGCAAGTTATTTAAGATGGATTTTGTCAATACTGTAGCTCCAGATCTAAATAAGTTATCAATAACACGATTGACACTGGATTGGTTTCCTGGAATTGGATTACTTGAGAATACGATTGTATCCCCTGGTTTTAAGTGAATAAAACGATGTGTGCCATTCGCAATCCTTGATAGGGCAGCCAAAGGTTCACCTTGACTTCCTGTACAAATAATACAAACTTTATCATCTGGTGTATAAGCTAATTCTTCAGGACTTAAGAAGTCTGAATTCTTAACTTTGATTGTTCCCATCTTTCGCCCGATATCGACAACGTTTTCCATACTTCGACCAAATACGATTACTTTTCTACCAAATTTAGTAGCAGCCTCAATGATTTGGGCAACACGATGTACGTTGGATGCGAATGTCGCAACAATTAAACGTTGTTTTGTCTTACGCATAATGTCCTGGATTTCATTGGCAACTTTTCTTTCTGAAATAGAGAAGTCTTCAACTCCAGAGTTTGTAGAATCTGACATTAATAAGTCTGGTTTTGTGACACCAATAAACGCCATTTTCTGGTAGTCTGCATTTGTTCCAACAGGTGTTAAATCAAATTTGAAGTCACCTGTGTGGACAATAGATCCATTAGGGCATGTGATATGTACACCTAAAGAATCGGGGATAGAGTGGATGGTATTGAAGAAACCAACTTTAAAGTATTTTGTTGAGATACTTGAATTTTCATCAATTTCTATAATTTTTGTTTTTTCTAGTCCTTTATGTTCACTTAACTTTTTAAGAATCAAAGCCTTCGCAAAACGAGGTGCATAGATAGCATCAATTTGGACTTGTTTTAGTAAGAATGGAATTCCTCCAATATGATCTTCGTGACCATGGGTAATTACTAAAAACTTTCTTTTTTTGTTCATGCGAATCAAATGATGATAATCAGGAATTACATAGTCAACGCCTAATAGTTCATCACCTGGAAACAAAACGCCACAATCTACGATACAGATTTCATTTTCGTGTTCGTAGCAATACATATTTTTACCGACTTCGCCTAGTCCCCCTAGGGCATAGATCAAAGTATCACCTTTTTCAACGTGATTTTTTGCATGATATGGTTTTTTGTTCGATGCATGCCCAAACGCTTGTTCTTGTGTTTTTGGCATATTCGACCTCTTTCTATAATTTAATGACTCTATTATTATTATAGCAAAGCTATGCGATTTAAAAAAGCAGAAGCTTAAATGACTTCTGCCTCATCATCACTTTTCCATGGATTATTGGCATCAATATGATCGTAGAAAAGTGTACCTGATAAGTGATCGATTTCGTGTTGAAGACAAATTGCGAAGTATCCTTCCGCTGAAATTGTTACATTTTTATCTTGAATCAAATCGTAACCGCGAACTTTGATTCTTGCATGACGGAAAACATGTCCTGGATGTTCACCTTTTACAGATAAACAACCTTCTCCATTATCTAAATATGCATTTTGTACGGATTCTGAAATGATTTTAGGATTGACTAGTGCAACTTCATCTACACCATCCTCATAAGGAATCACAACTGCAATCATTTGTTTTAAAACACCAACTTGTACAGCTGCAATACCAACGGCTGGCTGTAAACCTTCGGCTTCGGCAATTTCATCATCTTGTGAATTGCGCACATAATCTAACATGGCCTGTAAAAGTTCTCTATCCTCATTTGATAAAGGCAATTGAACAGGTTCACTTTGCATACGAATTCTTTCGTCTGTATCCAATATAATATCTTTGCTTGTTATTTTCATAGTAATCATCCTCGCAAACATTCTATAGCATTTTCGAATTATTGACAAATGATTTTTGAAAATATGCTAAAATAGAATTTATGATGGGGGGATTTGCATGTCCGAACAAAAAAAGAAGGGAAAATTAGCATTTTTCGCATTGAATCCAAAGTGTGATAAGTATATCAATTGGGCGGTGACGCTTCTTTTGTTGATTGGAACATTTACGATTGTTTCAACCAATGTAGGAAAAACGACATATGCCCCTAACATTGTCCCAAAAGTAATCGTTAAACAAAGTATATTTTGCGTATGTGGATACATTGCCATGTGGTTTATGAATCGTTTGTTTCGCTTTCGATGGTATTCAAAAGCAGAATGGCTTATTGTTCCAATTTGTTTGGGTATAATGGTACTTCCATTTGGGTTTCCAGAAATTGGAGGAAGCCATGCCTGGATTCAGGTTGCCGGTATATCTTTGCAGCCTAGTGAATTCGCAAAACCATTATTGCTGATTATTTGTGCGACATGTTTGTATCGTTCAAAAAAGAAATCGATCATGTTAAAGGAAAAGGGTAGACTCTTTAAAAGGGCGTGGGCCGCATTTATTTGTATATGTATCATTGTGCTTTGTCAAAAAGATACGGGAACCGCTGTTATCATTGGATTTATCTTTATATCCTGCATCATGATTCCAAAATATCCTGTTTTACAACATACACAACGAGTATTAAAAGTACTTATTTATGGAGGTATTATTTCTGCCGTTGTTTTATTTGGATTTACAAATATAGGAAATGACATTTTAAAACACACGCCATTTGCACATATTGCGGTGCGTGTTGAAAACTTCAAAGATCCATATACCGATGTTTATGGGGATGGATATCAACCTGCCAATTCCTTATATGGAATCGCAAGTTCGAATATCATTGGAAAAGGTATTGGAAACTCAGCACGTAAATATGGATATTTAACACAGGCTGATAATGACTATATTTTGGCTGTATTGATTGAAGAAACCGGTGTTTTTGGCTTGTTTGGACTGGTTATTCTATATGGAATTATTGAATTTCGCTTATTTTATTATGCCTTTAAAACAAGTGAAGATATGTACAAAATTATATTAGGAGGCACAGGCGTCTATCTATTTATGCACTTCTTTTTGAATGCAGGGGGTGTGGCTAGCCTGATTCCTTTTACAGGAGTACCCCTACTATTTATAAGTAGTGGAGGTACAAGCTTGATTTCAATTATGTTGACAATGGGATTGGCACAAAACTGCATATGTGCGATTCGAAGAAGGGAGATGGATCGTTTATCATGAGAATTGTAGCGGGTAAATATGGGTCTAGATCATTGAAAAGTCCTAAAAATGATGCGACTAGACCAACACAAGATAAGATTAAGGGGGCCATCTTTTCGAGTTTGGGTAACATGTTTGATGGTGGTAACTTTTTAGATTGTTACAGTGGAACCGGAAATATGGGCTTAGAAGCTGTGAGTCGCGGAATGGATCATGCGACTTTGGTGGATAATAATAAAGGGGCCATTTCTGTCATTAAGGAGAATGTAAAGAGTTTAAAGGCTGAAAAAGAAACTAAAATCATTTGTGGAAATGTTTTTAGTGTATTAGAGCGTTTGACTTTAAAGTATGATGTAGTTTATATTGACCCTCCTTATGCGAAACAGGAAAATGAGAAGTTGATTCAAAAATTAGATGATTTAGATATTGTAAAATCAGATGGAGTTATTGTAGTGGAAAGCCTGCAAGAAGAGGTGTGGCCAGAAAGAATAGCTTCATTCACAAAATATAAAGAGAAGACATATGGCATTACGCGTATTTCTTATTATCAAAAGGAGGATGAAGAATGAAAATAGCAGCATTTTGCGGAACATTTGACCCAGTTACCTATGGGCATTTAGATATTATTGAAAGAGCAAGTAAGTTGTTTGATCAATTAGTGGTTTTTATTTCGCCAAACTCAGATAAGAATAATGAATTTACAGAAGAAATAAGATTAAAATGGTTGAACGAATCAACGAAACACTTGTCAAACGTAACATGTAAGATTCAGTCGGGATTAGTTGTCGAAGCATGTAAAAGTGTGAATGCGACTGTGCTGGTACGTGGAATTCGTAATGGTGTGGATTGTACATACGAGCAAAACATGGCGTTTATGAATGCAAGATTGGATGAAAATATTGAAACAGTATGTTTGTTTACTCGTCCTGAATATAGTTTATATTCAAGTTCAAACGTAAGAGAACTATTTAAATATGGTCAGGACATTTCAGGATTTGTTCCTGCTTGTGTATTAGAAGATCTAAAAAAAGGAGAATAGTATAATGGAAAAGTTTATTGATTGGTTAGATGCGAATGGATATCAATATAAAGATGAAAATATTTATTTAGAAGCATGCACACACTCTTCATATGCCAATGAACATCATCGTGAAATGGATGATAATGAGCGCTTAGAATTTATGGGAGATTCTGTTTTACAGATTTGGAGTGCAACACAATTATTTTTGATGGAACCCAAAATGCGTGAAGGACAAATGACAACACTTCGCGCACAGACAGTATGTGAATCAACATTGGCCGTATTGAATAGACAACTTGGATGGTATGAATTCTTGTGTTTAGGTGTTGGAGAAGAAAAAACGGGTGGACGCCATAGAGAAAGTATTTTGGCGGATCAATTTGAAGCATGTATTGGAGCTATCTATATTGATCAGGGATATGCCGTTTGTGACGAGATTTTGACAAAATATATGAAGCCTGTATTTAAACAAGAAAAGAGTGAGGCTGTTACAGACTATAAAACACATTTACAGGAAGTGATTCAGGCAGATTCTAGAAAGACAATTCAATATAAATTATTAGAAGAAAAAGGTCCAAGCAATGCGCCAACCTTCACAATGGGTGTATATTTAGATGATATTTTATTAGGTCAGGGAACGAGCAGCACAAAGAAAAAGGCGGAACAAAAAGCAGCTAAGGATGCTTTTGAAAAGATGGCAAAATAAAATGGAAGTATTTGAGAAATTACTAGATCCGGAATTATATGCGTATTTTAAAAAAGCAACTTTTTATGAGAATCCTGTATTTCATACGGCACATAAAATGGTTGATTTTTACATTGAATTTGAGAATGTAATTCCTTTGGAAATTTATGAACAGATCATCACGAAGCTTCAGCTTTCTTTGCATGCCCATGTAAAGTTGCATATGCACACAAGGAATAGTGCAATTGAAATGGATGAACTGGATCGTTATGTAAATTATTTTGTGGAAAAATATAGTGATGTGAAGGATTTTCGCTTTCTGCATCCTTATTTAGAAAATGATACGATTTGTTTTTCTACACGCGATGAGTCACGACTTGCCGCTTTAAATTTGGCTTTACCTTCATTAATGGAAAAGTTAGCGGATGTAGGGATTACACAGGAAATTATGTGTAAAAAGGTTGAGGATGATATTGAGATTGAAACGGCAAAAGTTCAGATTGTTGCTGCACCTGTTAAGCAAGAGCCAGTCAAGAAGCAATATCCTTCTTCAAATAGCTATAAGAAGGAGTCAGCTACAACATATAAGATTGCCGATTTGCGAGTGGGCTATTCAAATGTTCAAATTGAAGGACATATTTTCGATATTGATAATCGTGTTATGAAGAGTGGTAAAACTTTGCAGATGTTGTATATCAGTGATTACGATGATGCGATTGTTGCCAAACGTTTTGAAGGGGCTAGATGTCCTATTGAAGAGATTCAAGCTGTAAAAAAAGGCATGCACGTTGTATTGACGGGTGAAGTTGTTTATGATTCATTCTCGAAGTGTGATTCTTTTATGGTTCGTAAACTTGAAATTACAGAAGAAAAGAAAAGGGAGGATCATGCGAAAGTAAAAAGAACAGAATGGCACGTTCACTCTAATTTTTCAGAAATGGATGGCGTTTGCGCTATTGAAGAATTTATCCAGACTGCCTATGACTGGGGTATGGATTCTATTGGAGTGTGTGATCACCAGGTTGTACAGGCTTTTCCTATGGCACAACATAAGATTGAGGCTTTGGTAAAAAAAGATCCGAATCGTGAATTTAAAATGTTGTATGGTTGTGAAATGCTTGTGGCAGATTCTAAATATCATATTGTATATAATAATGATCATCGCAAACTTGAGGATGCAACATTTGTCGTATTTGACTTGGAAACAACGGGTCTTTCGAATACGCGTGATGAAATTATTGAATTTGGTGGTGTAAAGATCAAGAATCGTGAAGAGGTTGGACGTTTACAGATGTTCATTAATCCAAAGCGTACGATTCCTGCACACATTTCAAATTTAACGCATATTACACAAAATGATGTGGATCGTGCAAAACCTATTGAAGATGCTTTAGATGAGTTATTAGAGTTTATTGGAGATTCTATTTTAGTAGCGCATAACGCAACGTTTGACGTTGGCTTTATGAATGCAGCCTGCAGAAAAACAGGTCGTGATGAACTAACAAATCCAGTTATTGATACATTGCCACTATCGTATGCGATGCTTCCAGATGATCAAAAGCGATTCAATCTAGGAAGTGTATGTCGTCATTATCGTGTTAGCTATGATGGTGAAGGGGCGCACCGTGCCGACTATGATGCGGATGTACTTTCACAAGTCATGTATAATATGATGAATCAATTAGGGCATGAAGCTACTTTAGATACATTAGTTGATATGGAAAGTGGATGTGAAAAATACGCTTCGAAAAAACCTTATGAGAGAAATCGTCCATATCATATGACGGTATACGCAAAGAATAAGGATGGCTTAAAAGAGTTATTTGAATTGATTACTTTATCGCATACACAATATTTGGTGAGTATGGGTAAAGAAAATGGGCAGCCTCGTATTATTAAGGAAGAAATCTCAAAGAAGTGGGATAATGGAAACTTATTAATTGGTTCTTCTTGTCAGAATGGTGAGATTTTTGAATTGGCGCATACGCGAAGTAAAAAAGAATTATTGGAAGCTATGGGCTATTATGACTATATTGAACTTCAACCATTAGAGTGTTATAAGAATTTATTGGATCGTGGAAGCATTACGGATGTGGATGATTTGAAGTGGTATTTGCAGTTTATCTATGATACCGCAAAAGAAGCGGGTAAGATGGTGATTGCTTCAAGTGATGCACATTATGTAAATCCGAATGAGAAACGTCTTCGTGATGTATATATCAATGCCAAGGCAATTGGTAATGCTAGACATCCTCTATATATTTATAATAAGCAAGCACGTAAGGCTACGAGCAATCCAAATCAGCATTTGTTGACGACGGATGAAATGTTGAAGGCATTTGAATGGATGGGTGAAGATGTAGCTTATGAGGTTGTTGTGGAAAACACAAATAAATTGAAGTTATTAACAGAGCCTATCTTTCCAATTAAAGATAAGTTGTATCCACCTGACATTGAGGGGTCAGATCAAAAGTTGCGTGACATTTGTTTTGAAACTGCTCACCAATGGTATGGAAAGGATTTGCCGGATATTGTTGAAAAGCGTTTAACACGTGAATTAGACAGTATTATTGGGCATGGTTACTATGTAGTTTATTATATTTCGCACTTACTTGTTAAGAAGAGTAATGATGATGGATATCTAGTTGGTTCACGTGGATCTGTAGGATCTAGTTTTGTTGCGACAATGTCGAATATCACAGAAGTAAATCCATTAACTCCGCACTATGTATGCAAGAATTGTCAGCATTATGAATTCTTGGAGGGTGATGAAGCTAAGTCTGGTTTTGATTTGCCGGATAAGGTGTGTCCAGTATGTGGAGAAATCATGCGTGGAGATGGTCAGGATATTCCATTTGAAACATTCTTAGGTTTTGAGGGGGATAAAGTTCCCGATATCGATTTGAACTTCTCCGGTGAATATCAACCGAATGCCCATGCCTATACAAAAGAGGTATTTGGAGATGATCACGTCTTTAGAGCAGGTACTGTAGGTACGGTTCAGGAAAAGACGGCATATGGATATGTCAAAGGGTATGAGGAAGAAATGGAATGCGAGCCTTTTAATGAGGCTAAGCGTGTAGATTTGGCTAAGGGTTGTGAAGGTGTCAAAAGAACAACGGGTCAGCACCCAGGAGGTATTGTCGTTGTACCATTGGATATGGATGTGCATGATTTTACGCCTGTTCAATATCCTGCAAACAATCCAAATGCGACTTGGAAAACAACACACTTTGATTTCCACCAGATTCATGATAATATCTTAAAATTTGATATTTTAGGTCATGTCGATCCGACGGCAATGAAAATGTTGGAAAGAATTACGGGGGTAAATGTTCGTCAGATTCCAATGAATGATCAGGCGACTATGGCTATATTTTCGACAACTGAATCACTAAAAATTGATACGACGAAGTATAATGAAGTTACAGGAGCAGCGGGTATTCCAGAGTTTGGTACACCTTTTGTTCGTGGTATTCTTGAACTTACTAAGCCAACAACATTTGCGGAATTAGTCACAATTTCTGGGTTGTCTCATGGTACGGATGTTTGGTTGGGAAATGCCAAGGATTTAATTGATAATGGTACTTGTAAGTTGAATGAAGTTATTGGTTGTCGTGACGATATCATGGTTGATTTGATGGGTTATGGTGTTAAACCAAAATTATCGTTTACGATCATGGAAAGTGTTCGTAAGGGTAAAGGTTTAAAAGATGAATGGGTTACTGAAATGAAGGCGAACAATGTACCAGAATGGTTTATTGATTCTTGTACAAAAATCAAGTACATGTTCCCTAAGGCCCATGCGGTTGCCTATGTTATGATGGCTGTGCGTATTGCGTGGTTTAAAGTACATATGCCAGTACACTACTATTGTATGTATTTTAGTATTCGTTGTGATGCCTATGATGTGCAGACAATGATTCAAGGTGAGGCAGCTATTCGTCAAAGAATGGCGGACATCAAACATATGAAAGAGGACAAAACACAAAAACCAAGTGATAAAGAATTGGCGATTTATGATACGTTAGAACTTGCTTTAGAAATGGTATTACGTGGTTTTAGATTCTCGAATATTAGTATTAATCGTAGTGCAGCTACCGAATTTATTGTGGATCCAGATGATCCAAAAGCTATTATTCCGCCTTTTACAAGTATTGATGGTTTGGGTTCAAACGTAGGCTTGTCTGTCGTTAAGGCTAGAGAAGAAAAACCATTCCTTTCTAAGGAAGATGTATTGAAGCGTACACAGCTTTCAAAGACTTTAGTTGAAAAGTTAGCCGATATGAATGCTTTAGAGGGATTGGATGAAGAAAATCAAATGACACTGTTTTAGGCAGTGTCTTTTTTAGTGCGTATGTAAATTTTTACAATCATGTAATGATATGGTAAAATATTTACATTATTGGAGGATGAGTATGAAAAAGAAAGGATATAATATAACGCTTGGTATTTTTATTGGGTTAATTGCCGGTGTTATTATTGGAATTATTATGCCTGAATGGGCAAATACGGCATTGAGTGTGGTTGCCACAATTTATATGTCGGCATTAAAAATGATGATTTTCCCACTTGTATTCACAAGTTTAGTTATGGGAATCATTGGAATTGGTGATCTTGCCAAAACGGGTAAGGTAGGTTTACATGCCTTATTATGGTATACGGGTACAACGGCTTTAGCTTCTGGTTTAGGTTTGGTTTTGCCTCGTATGTTGCATTTGGGAAGAAATGCGCATATTGTTGCGACAAAAACACAAGTGGAGGCTGCTACTTTTAATGGATTGTTGGATACTTTACAGAACATTATTCCGTCAAATCCAGTAGAGGCATTTGCGACAGGAAATATGCTTCAGGTACTAGCTTTTGCGGTAATTATTGGTCTTGCGTGTTTGGCTATTCAGGAAAAGGCGGATCCATTCATTAACTTGTGTGATTCGATTTATCAAATTTCCATTTTTATTATTAGTAAGATCATGTATGTGACTCCATTTGGTGTATTCGCTTGTATTGCGACTGTTATGCATTCAAATGGTGTGGATACAATGCTTCAATTAGGACAGGTATTGTTGGCATTGTATATTACGTTCTATTTATATGCGTTTATTATTTATGGTGGTATGGTCAAATTGTTTGGAAAGTATAGTCCAATCCAATTCTTTAAAGACGTTGCACCGGCTGCATTGAATGCGTTTGGAACTTGTTCAAGTAGTGCTACGATTCCACTTTCATTAAAGTGTGCAACTGAGAAGATTGGTATTCCAGAAGAAATTACATCTTTAACTTTACCTTTGGGTGCAACTATCAATATGGATGCAGTTTCAATTTTGATGTCATTTATGATTACATTCTTTGCGACAGCACTAGGTATTGATTTAAGCATTGGTACAATGGTGACAGTGCTTGCATGTAACGTATTACTAAGCATTGGTACTCCGGGTGTTCCTGGCGGTGCGATTGCAGCTTTTGCGGCTTTGTGTCCAATTGCAGGTATTCCTACAAATCAAATCTTGGGTGTTTATATTTCAATCAATACTTTATGTGACATGGGAGCAACTTGTGTCAATGTTCTTGGGGATTTGGCTTGTTCTACAGTGTTAAAACAGACTTTACATTTTAAAAAGGAAAAATAGTATGAAGCCAAATAAAACAATTAGTGAATTCAAAGAGTTTATTGCCAAGGGAAATGTCATGGATATGGCAGTGGGTGTCATTATTGGTGGTGCCTTTGGGAAAATCGTTACTTCTTTAGTAAATGATATTTTAATGCCGATTGTGGGTATTTTAATTGGTGGACTTGATTTTACGGGTTTAAAAGTGCAAGTAGGAACAGCTACAATTACATATGGTAATTTTATTCAGAATGTTGTAGATTTCTTGATTGTGGCAGCCTGCATCTTTGCGATGTTGAAGTTTTTGGCGCATTTTAAAAAGACAACGAATGAGCAGCTTGATCAGGAAGAACCTAAAAAAGATGACACTGTTGTCTTATTAGAAGAGATTCGTGATTTATTGAAGGCTAGTAAAGAAGATAAATAAAATAAATTGAATATGTTACTAACAAGAGTATGCCGGCTTTTTTGTCGAGTACTCTTGTTTTTTTTGTGCAAATATAAAGGACAAGACCAATCAATATTGCGACAAAGGAATCGATGATAAAGTTAGGTTCAAAAGGTACTGGAGTAATAAGTGCACTAGAACCTACGACAAATAAGATATTAAAAATATTAGATCCAATGATATTTCCAATCGCAATGTCGGCATTGCCTTTTTTGGCGGCTGTTACAGAAGTGACTAGTTCAGGTAAAGAAGTACCTAAGGCAACAATAGTTAATCCGATAAATCTTTGGCTGACACCGAGTGAAATGGCAATGTTTGTGGCTGCATCTACCGCAAAGTTACTTCCAATCATTAAACATACAAGTCCTAGTGGAATAAATAATGGGTTTGTCTTTTTGATTTCTGTTTCTTCACTTTGATTTTTTGTCATTCTGAAAATGTAGTATAAGTAACCAAGGAAGAATAGCCACATAATAATTCCGTCAAAACGAGAAATATTTTGGTTGATTCCTTGTAGAATAAGTAGAAGTGTAACAAGCATCATAAATGGCATTTCATATTTGATTGTACTATTTTGAATATGTAGTGGACGAATGAGAGCAGTAATACCAAGAATGATTCCTACATTTAAAATATTACTTCCAACAACATTTCCGATCGTAATGGCAGCATTGGATTTTAATGCGGCTGTTATTGAAACAAAGGCTTCTGGAAGACTCGTTCCCATCGCAACGATAGTAAGTCCAATAATCAGTTGGGGTATGCCAAAGCGTGATGCGATACTGCTAGATCCATCCACAAACCAATCGGCTCCTTTAAGTAGTAGGATAAATCCTAATACTAATAAAATTATGTTCATATGTTTTCCTCCTGGACCAGATAAAATAAAAAGACTCTGGTCTTATGTACCAAAGTCTTGCCATTTCATCACAGTCCGGATTTAACATCGTATTGACGAAGCTGTAAACACATATTCGTGCAGGCTACTCCCTTTATGGGCTTATTATACATATTTTGTTCAAGAAATTCTATATTTAATTGTAAAAATATCTTAACAAATGCAACTTTTCTAGAAAAACCTCATTTTATTTCGTATATGAGATAGGAGGAAAAACAATATGAATAAAACCAAAGATAAAATGATGAAGGAATTTCTTGAAAACAATGCCTATTTTGTCGACTTCTTTAATGCCTACTTCTTTGATGGTCAAAAAGTTCTTAAACCAGAGAATTGTGAAGAACTTGATTCTGAGATGAATGATGCGAATAT
>NZ_CAKVMR010000024.1 GCF_934772795.1 uncultured Holdemanella sp. | reverse complement strand
ATTCCGGTTTTAGCTGATAAATCTTTCTGTGTCATATTCTGCTGCACTCTTGCATCAATCATCGCCTGGATAATATCATATTCCGGTTGCAATGCATCATATTCTGCCTTTACCTCCGGATTTTGCAATGCTCTTTTCTTATAATCTTTATAGCTACTCATTGCCATACCTCCGTTCATAATCTGCTTTATACTTCTTTGCCAGTTCTTTTTCTGCCTTTGGTGTTTTCAGCGATTTCTTTATAAATCCATTAGTCAGCACCGCCTTCTTTCCTACAATAAAAAAATACAGTACTCTTGTAATATCTGATCCCTGCTTGGTACAAAGCTCAAATATTCCATTTTCCAATAGTTTTGAATATGGCTCACGAAGCAATGGACCGTTCATTTCCAGTAAGTTAATTGTCCGCAATGTTTTTGCCAGCAACTTAGGCTCCAGGGAATCTAATAGTTCCTGCACAGGGCATCTTCCATCTTCTTATCATATAAAATGATCTCGTACATTAGTATGCTCCTTCCTCTTTATAATCAAATTATGTCGTATTCAACATATTGTCAAGGCAATTCCAAACAATTTTTCATCCTAAAAAATCAATTTTAAAGTACCAGTAAATTTGTCACTTTTTTAAAAACTTACAAATTTAACGTTTTGAATCCATATTTTAAAAAATCAGCGTAGTCTGATATCCTTTTATTTACTCATTTTAAGCCTTTTAAAATCAAAACGAAAAAGATTAACCAAATTGGATCCACCAACTAGGCTAGTCTTCTTTTATTGTCTCTTCATGAATAATCCAGGTTTTATATAGCATTTCATCTTCTTTTAATTAATGATGACGTTTATGTAATTGAATCAAAACTTGTTGCATATGAATAATATGACAATAGGACAGAGTTTATTATGTTTATTTACACGTTTCACAATAATACGTATTGTATATGCACGTATTATTTAATATACTATTTAAAAAGGAGGCAAACAATATGTTGTCAATTTATCCAGCTTGTTTCTTTGAAGAAGAAAATCATTATTCAGTTATTTTTCCAGACTTCAATTACCTTTCCACTTGCGGAGATTCTCTACAAGACGCAATGGAAATGGCCATAGATTGTCTAGCCGGTGCATTGTTCAGCGCAAAACTAGACAATGAAGATATTCCAATTCCTTCAAAGGTAGAAGAAATTGATCCAACTCAAATCGCATCTGAACTTGAATTCGAATTTAAACAATCTTTTGTCACCCTTGTATCTGTTGATGTTGAAGAATATGCGAAAACTCATTTCAATAAAGCCATCAAAAAAACATTAACCATACCCGAATGGTTAAACAAAGAAGCTATGAGCAAGAAAATCAATTTTTCGCAAGTTCTTCAAGAAGCATTGATTGCCAAATTACACTCCAATTAAAATACCAACAAGCCCCATACCTTCTATAGATATGGGGCTTTAAACTATTCCTTTTTACCCGGATTACAAATGATGATACTACCAGCACCATCCAGATAAGGTCGCAAAAGAATGGATATTTTGAATACAGAAGTTGCTATTCACAGATATTTTCGTTTTCACTTCTTAATCAACTTACTATCATTCTTATACTTCTCAAATACTCCTTTTGGATTTTGATTCCAAAATGAGTTAATATCAAATTGATTGTTTATTAAAACCTGTTTGAGATTCTTACATTTTGCTAAATCACTCTTATACTCACTATTCGATTTACTTTTCATGAGCTCCCTTACATTTGTGATATTACAACTACGCACTAACTCATCCTCTAGATTTTTCACTTCAGGAATAATAATCACCTTTTTCACATTAGACTGTTTCTTTAAGAAACGAAGATTGTAGTCTAATATATCCGTTTCATCTTTATCTGTATCAAACACCAAAATGACAATCGTTCCAGGTTTTAATTTCATTAAAATGTTTTTGTTCAATTTATTCTGAATGACATTAAATACATCCACTTTACCAGCTTGTATACATTGAAAATCTGTTTTTAATGTATTAATAACGGCACGTTCCCCTTCACCTTCAACAAAGAAATGATAAATATTTTTAGACATGGCAATGGCTCCTAATCTTACAAATCTTCAATTTCATATAATAAATCTAAATTTGGTGAAACCGAAAACAAGTCATTATCAACCGCATTTCTCAATGAATCCGTACTCTTCTTTAGATAATCAGCCGCATTTATTACCTTAATGACTTGGTCATCTTCAAACATTTCTTTCTTTAAGAAGTTAAAGCTATGCTTAGGAAGAGGCAAATCCAATATATCTAAATTATGTGTTGTAAAGAACAACTGACTATTAGGCTTCAACAAAGAAATCATTAATGATAAAAAGCCTTTTTCAATGTCTGAATGTACATACGAAAACTTTTCATCACAATAATAAAAACTATGTTTATCCGATTTTATAGAAGCTACAATTCCTGCAATATCAAGACCTGATTTTGTACCACTAGACAACATAGACGGATTTAATATCTTACCATCTTTTATAAGGATCTCTTCCTTTCCCATCTGAATCGCATAAGTATCTTCAAGTTCATTTAATTTAATAATACCCTTAATTGCAGGATCTAACACTTTTAAAGTATGATTCAACACTCTCAAATATTCTTCACTCTCTTCAATACGATATCTCGTTTCAAAGAACGCATCAAACGGAAATGAAAATAACCATGATAAATTCTTTAATTTTTCTAATTCCATAATGTAATTCGCATCTGTAAAACCCGTCATAATTGAATCTAATCTTTTTGCACAAGTCTCATAATTTTCTCTTTGTTTAATATCAGTCGACTCAATTCGAATCTTAATATTCTCAGAAGAATAATCATGATTTTCACTCGGATCAAACTCTGCATTTATTCTATACAACTTGTAAATATCATGATCCATATTCACAAAATCCATCGAAAAAGAAGCTTTTTTATCTTTATCCGCAATATACGACGTAATAATTTCTACATTTCTTTTTCCAATCAAAATAAATATAGAAAGAATCAACCGACCTAAAGACGTCTTTCCAGTCGCATTTGAACCCATAATAATATTTACTTTCTTATAGCGAAAATTAGGTAATCCTTCCAAATGCTCATTTTCAATATATGAATTTACAATCTTTTTGGGATAGGAAAAATTCACATGAAAATCTCTAAACGCACATAAATTATCCAATTTTAAATCCATGACGACCATATTTCTCAACCTCTCTTTATTTATATTACTTCTACTTATTAGAACTAATATCAGTATATACTTAAATCTCATTTTTCTCAACCAGAAAAGAAAAACCCCCACATCTTCTATAGATATGGGGCTTTAAACTATTCCTTTTTACCCGAATTACAGATAATGATTCTACCAACATCCTCAAACTTTTCAAAGCTATTCAATCAAAGCACTCTTTAATTTCATAGTTAATAGTTCCATGACCATCTTTGATTTCAACTCTAGCCATGGCACCATTTACTACATACATATGCGGATACGTATGACCAATATCCATCTTAAATACAACATCTATATCAGGTAGTGCCTTTTTAAAAGCCTCTTCATATCCAATTAAATCCGAAACATTCTTAAATAGTACACGGCCTACCAATATAGCCTTTGTATATTTAAAATACCCCATATACTTCATCTTCAATAAAGCCCGATACACATCACATGAATTCATTGAAAAAATATCAAAGAACCAAATAATCCCATCCTCTTTATAACGTTCATTAAACTTTTCTACAAAATCATAAGGCGTACCCGCCATATCATTAATACTCTCAAAACAACCACCAAGTAATCTTCCTTTAACACTACAACTACCCACATATTCTGTCTTTGTGTTAAGTATAGGAGCACCATCATTATAAAAATCAACATCCTGATGCATAGAACTCGAATGAAGTTCACTATTCTTACCCTTTAAAAAATCAAGACACAAACTTGAATACTCATTAATACCATATTCATCAAAGCTACCCGCATTAAAACCATACACCGTAGCCAAATCACACTTACAAGTTATGGGAAACAATAAATTTGTAGGATCACTCGCACCCAAGTACCACTTTGGATTCTTTTCAATCAAATCAAAATCAATATACGGCAACGTCTCAAACTGAAAGTCACCCCCAGCAGCCAACCATACAGCTCCAATACTCGAATCATTCACCAATGCATTTAATTCATCAACACGAGTCTTGGCATCACAACTTGGTTCACTCTCATTACGAACACTAGCAGTTTCAACAATATGAAAACCAAACGACTGAATATAATCCATCGACTCATCAAAACTATCTAGCTTATGCCCAACACCACTCGACATAGCACAAACACCAATTGTATTATTATTCTCATTTAAAAACTTAGGATATTTCATACACAATAAACCTCCATACCCATTATAAAGGAAAAACGACAAGACACAAAGCCCTGCCGCATTCCCATAGTTTTAAGATAGAAAGGAAGTTTTATGTATTAGCACTTAATACACCTTTATTATAATCCCTATACAACCATTTGTCTTTGTACTTTTTAGTGAATTTGTATTTAAATTCAGTTACAAACCAAAATCTTTCAATACTAAACACTGCTTCTAGTATAGATTCTCTAAACGAACATCAAAAAGAAAATCGCCTTCACAAAGTGAATCATAAAGAAACACATTGATTGCAGTATTAAAATCAACACCCAATTCACCATATTGTTTTAAAATATCACTATCTACACAAATATTGAAACTTGTTGTATCATACACAGATACCAGTTCCTGGCTTTCTTATTTTTGTATCAACACTAATTTTTGCTGATAGCAAAGCAAGCAAATAGCCTTGACCTTAACAATATATTGTGTATAATACGTTTGAAGGTAGAAATACCAAAAGCGGTGTACCCTACCAAAACCAAGTGGGAGCGAAAAAAGCGGTCAATCCTTTCTAGGGTTGACCATTTCTTTATTTAGGAGTAGTTATGGGAAATAAAAAAATAATAGGATTGTTTTAATTAGAATTTCAATGGAATATACTAACTTTTTACGTAATACTATTGATTCTAAAGTTCCTTTAGAGCATATGGGCAGTGATAATCTTCCTAGACCTTTTATCGGTATCTTGATCATGAACAATTTACATCAGTTTGTTATCCCATTAACATCACCCAAGCTAAAACATTCTAGAATGAGAAATAGTTTAGATTTTCATAAAATCAATGGCGGAGAATATGGCGCTATCAATTTTAACAATATGTTTCCAATAATAAATGATAGTAGAATTTATGAAGTAATTAATACTGAACTTTCTTCAGATTGTTCAGAAACAGAATTACAATATAGAAACTTAATCAGAAACCAATTGACTTGGTTAAATTTAAGTCATAACAAAGCTTTAGTACTAAGAAAAGCGGAAAATTTATATAACATGTATACATCTGGAAAATTAGACACAAAAATCAAAAAAAGATGTTGTAATTTCATAAAATTGGAAGACGAATATATGAATTACCAATTATAAATTTATAATAACCTGGTATATTCTTTGATGTTATATTGCAAACTAGGATGAGAGTTTTGTGTTTTCACCTTTGTTTAATTCAATGGTTGTGGAATGTATAGTTTTCCATTCTATAAAAAGTATGGAAGATACATTATTTCAATTCTACTGTTCAAGAAAGAAGAGTTTACATAGGAACCTGTTCTTGAGAACAAATCAAACGGAAGGTGATTGGAACCGTCAACCTGGATCCGGGCTAAAAACAATGGGGACTCGGTAAGATGTTCAGACTCACACCAATCAAATTTAGAGCATTTGCTCTTTTTTTATTCCATTTCGACAGTCTCAAGCTAGCGTTTCTTCATTATCTTAAATATATTTATTCTCAATGCATGCTCACTCTTTCAATACCTTTAACGCTTCCTCTACATCAGAGTATCGTTTTACAAAAGGATCGTACACAATACGTTCAGCCTCCAACATAGCTGCCATTGTTTCCTTGTTCAAATCAAAAGGAAAACCACCAACACAGAGTGACTTATTAAGAAACACATTGATTGCAGTATTCAAATCAACACCTAATTCACCATACATGGCTTCACATTGTTTTAAAATATCACTATCTACACAAATATTGAAACTTGTTGTATTAACCATAATATTAGCTCCTTTACATTTAAATTTTCATTAAATTATGCTATGCAATTAAGACAAAGGTGATACTATACTACCCTTTTGCCTTTCTTAACCCATAAGATATCTCTGCACTCTTTATAGAATCACTTAATGCAACATCTCTTATATATACATCTCTTAAGTTATTATGTACTGCAATGTTCTTATATCGAACATATCGATTGTTTGAATCTGTAGTTGTAAATGCTAGAAACTTCTTATTGATTATTTCTAACGGACGCAAATTATGCGCTGTGAAAATCAATTGCCCCTTAGCTTGTTCACTCATCAACTTTATGATTTCACCAAACAAATATTCATGTATACCACAATCCAAATCATCAATCGCAACGACAACTGAAGTATTATTGAAAACCTCAATCAAAGGTTGTAGTATCAATACAATTCTTTTTACACCATCCGACTCATACTTAAATGGTATGTTATTTAAAACCAATTCTACACGATATCCAACAGAACTATCCCTCATCAATTCCTTTCCAAGCACTTGTACACCCATTGTAAGATTAGGCACCAAATAAGGAAGAACTCGATTCATACTTTCAATTTTTCTCTTGTAAACATCCAAAGCACTTTTAGAAAGAACCATTGAATCATCTATACAACCCTTTGATTTCACGACAAACAATTCATAATTCGCAAAATCAACCAAACTCTCTAAAATATACACATGACGCAAGAACTCTTCATCTTTACATTCGTTACTTCTATTTCGAACAACCTCCAAAAACTCACTTGAAAAAATAAATGATCGATATTCCTTATAAGCCAATTTTTTAATCACCATGACATTCAATTCATTCTCTTTTGAAGAACCAATCAAAGACTTATATTTGGATACAGGACTAAAAGTAGGTGAATTAGAAGTATCTATTAATTTAGACTTTACAACTCTTGCTTCACCATACACATACCCATATGAAAGAATTTCATCATATATGGATGTTCTATTCAATTTAAACGAATACTCAATCTCACTATGCCTTCCCTTCTCATCCATAGTAAACTGCACTACAATTCTAGAATACTCTGCATCTACATGAATCAAATTCGAAAAGTCCGATGGAACACTTTGACCACTTATTATCGTCTTAACTAAATCCAATACATCAATCAAAGCTGTTTTACCAGAACCATTCTGTCCATACAAACCTAGCATGGAATTCTTAAAATCCAATTTGGCTCTTTTTATATTCTTAAAATTATATATCTCAATCCTACTCAATCTTTTCATAAATTAATAATATTACATTTTTCATACATTTTGTACTATATTTCAATCATTTTAAACCGTTTATGCAACAAAAAAGAGTAGGCGCGCATTCCTACTCTTTATGCATCCTCTATTAAGTCGCGATTTAAGAGAATAAATTGACGGATTATTTCTCACAGAAATATTATAGAGAGAAATAGTTCTATGTGCGAAACCGCTTTCACAAAACCAATAGTATTATATATCAATTTTGTTTATCATGTTTGCACAAATTAGTAATCTGTTTATATTTTTTGTTCAGAATCATAAATGATCAAAGCCATGAAAACTAGATCTTCATCTTGTTCATTCAAAATACTATGACCCTTACCACTAGGTGTAAAATAATGTTCACCAGGTTTTAAATATAAAGTTCTCTCATGATTATCATCAAGAGTTGCCACTCCAGAAAGTACGAAATAATCTTCGCCATCTCCATTATGCACATGATAACCAACACTACAACCCTTTTTTAAAGTGACCTTGGCATACACACGATTCATACCATGCATCTCTTCAGCACTCATGATATGTTCAAAATGCGCAATACCAGTACCACCCATAAAGTTTTCTTTATCTACAACTACCATTTTCTATACCCCTAGATCAAAGAATTATCTTTGAAATAATTGATCTTCATACTTGACTTTACTTCATCCAAAGTCTTTTCAGCCGTTGCGTAAGCCTTCTTAGTACCCTCTTCTAGAATCTTAACTACTTCAGGAAGCTTAGCCTGCCATTCCAATCTTCTTTCACGAATTGGACGCAACTCTTCTTGCATAACACTATTTAAGAAACGTTTTACTTTCACATCCCCTAAACCACCACGCTGATAGTGGGCTTTTAATGCATCCAAGTTTTCATATTCCGGCAAATACTTTTCGAAATGCTCTGGCTTACAGAACGCATCCAAATATGTAAATACACAATTACCCTCAATCTTACCAGGATCACTCACCTTAATATGATCAGGATCTGTATACATACTCATAACTTTCTTCTTGATTGTCTCTTCATCATCTGATAAATAAATACAGTTACCCAAAGACTTAGACATCTTCGCCTTACCATCTGTACCCGGAAGTCTTAAACAAGCACAATTTTGTGGCAATAAAATCTTAGGCTCTACTAAAGTCTCCCCATAGATTGAATTGAATTTATGAACGATTTCCTGTGTCTGTTCAATCATAGGCATCTGATCTTCTCCAGCAGGAACCGTTGTAGCCTTAAATGCCGTAATATCAGCCGCCTGTGAAATTGGATAACACTGGAAGCCAACAGGAATACTCGCATCAAATCCACGCATCTTAATTTCAGCCTTTACTGTTGGATTTCTTTGAAGACGACTAACAGAAACTAAGTTCATGTAGTAAAATGTCAATTCAGTTAATTGACTGATTTCAGACTGAATAAAAATCGTTGTCTTACTCGGATCAATACCACAAGCCAAATAATCCAAAGCCACCTCTAAAATGTTTTCACGCACCTTATCCGGATTATCAAAATTATCTGTCAATGCCTGTGCATCCGCAATCATAATATAAATTTCATCATATTCTCCAGAATTCTGTAAAAGAACACGATTTCTTAAGGAACCCACATAATGTCCAATATGCAATTTACCAGTTGGACGATCCCCCGTTAAAATAATCTTAGCCATTTCAATACCTCACTATAATAATTGTTTTTTCGCAAAATTCCATGTATCTCTACACATATCATCTAGATTCTTTTCAGCTACCCAACCAAGCTGTTCTTTAGCACGAGTAGGATCTGCATAACAAGTCGCAATATCACCTGGACGTCTTGGTTTGATGACATATGGAATCTTAATTCCATTCACTCTTTCAAAGGCATGTACAATATCTAATACACTATAGCCTTTTCCTGTTCCTAAGTTACAAATATGAACACCTGGTGTATTGTATTTTTCAATTGCCAAAACATGACCCTTCGCTAAATCCACTACATGAATATAGTCTCGAACACCCGTTCCATCTGGCGTATCATAATCATCCCCAAATACACCTAGTTCAGGAAGTTCTCCAGTAGCCACTTTCATAATATATGGCATCAAGTTATTTGGGATACCCTTTGGATTTTCACCAATCAAGCCAGACTCATGCGCTCCAATTGGATTGAAATAACGAAGTAAAGTTACACTCATTTCTGGATTGGCAAACTGCACATCCGTTAAGATTCTTTCCATCATCGCCTTTGTAGCTCCATATGGATTGGTTGTTTCACCAAGCTTACAATCCTCAGTTAAAGGAACCACTTCAGGATCTCCATATACTGTTGCACTTGAACTAAATACAATACTTGGCACATGATATTTTTTCATCATCTTGGCAACCACTAAAGTTGTCATCAAGTTATTTGTATAATACTCAATTGGCTTTTGAACACTTTCACCAACCGCTTTAAATGCACAACAATGAATCACGGCATCCAATTTATTTTCCTTGAACACTCGCTCTGTTTTTTCTTCATCTAACACATTAAATTCATAAAACTTAACACGTTTACCTGTAATTTTATAAATTGATTCCAACACATCTGGTTTTGAATTAGAGAAATCATCAATCACAACAACGTCATGACCACTTTCTAATAATTCAACACAAATATGACTACCAATATAACCTGTTCCACCGGCAATTAAAATATTCATACGTAAAACCTCATTTCTGTAAATTATTATAACCTATTTTGACAATACTACAAAATAAGAATCTCTTTACATTCCTCTTCTGTTAAAGATACGGCTATATCCTCAAACCATAGACAATGATTCTTCTTATCATAATAATCAAACTTAATACTATGACCCAATCTTTTTTCCAACTGCTTCTTCTTCACCAATACAAGTTTAGGATCTAAACACTGATCATAAATCTTAAAAGCCAAAAGAAACTGTGAAACACTATGGCAAAGTACAACCCTCTCATCTTCACTCAAATTATCTATACGCTTTTGTTCGGTCAAGACAAGATTAAACTTCTTTTTAGGATCTCTGTATAGAAATGGATAGTACAAATAAAACATGGACTTACACTTTTGGCATTGATGCATAAAATACGAACCATCATTCAAGCGTCTTCTAGCGACACTATCCATTTGTGCAATCACAACCGTATCTCTTTTTATCTCAAAAACATGCCCACAATGTGGACATGTGATTGGTATCATTCTTTCTTTCATTAAATAGATCGACAAGCCGATTTTAACCACTCAGCTTCATCACTCGTTAAATAAGGACTGATCTTTTCCAATACCTCTTTATGATAGTTGTTTAACCAAGTCTTTTCTTCATTTGTCAATAAAGAAACGTCCAAGCCATCCAAGTCAAAAGGTACAAACGTCAATGGTTCAAAATGCATGAACTGACCATAGTTATTCACATTTCCTTTTACGACAACCATTTCATTTTCATGACGAATACCAAACTTACCTTCACAATATACACCCGGCTCATTAGAAGTGATCATACCCTCATCTAACACACACATTTCATTACGATGTGGTAAAACTTTCCATCTAAAGCCATTTGGAGATTCATGTACATTCAATAAGTGACCGACACCATGTCCTGTACCACATTGATAATCCATATCCTGATCCCATAGTGGTCCACGAGCTAGAATATCTAAGTTGATTCCTGAACATCCAAATAAGAAGTGGGCATCCGATAAACGAATGTGTCCTCTTAATGCCTTAGTAAACCAATATCTTTCTTCTTCACTAATATCACCCAACACAAATGTACGCGTAATATCTGTCGTACCCTCTAAATATTGTCCACCACTATCAATTAGAAGCATACCAGAATTTGTGATATTTACATTCGTTTCTGGCTTTGAAGAATAGTGCATCATAGCCGCATGTTCTTTATAGGCACAAATCGTATCAAAACTATCCTCTAAATAATTTTCTTGTTCACTACGAAGAACTTGTAATTTAGACTGAACACTCATTTCGCTCATCTCTATCTTACCCGCATTCTTCTTTAACCAATACATGAATTTTGTGACGGCAACACCATCTTTAATATGCGCCCACTTTGTACACTTTAATTCAGTTTCATTCTTTAAAGCCTTCCATAAGATGATTGGACTCTCCTTAAATACAGCTTTCGCACTTAAATTAGAAACAATCGCATAGTTTACACTTGATGGATCCACAAGTACAGAACCACTCAATGTTTTTGTAGCTGAATAAATATCGTTATAGCCACAAACTGTGACATTATTCTTTCTAAATTCTTCTTCACTCAATTCATCCAAACGAGATGCATCCATATAAATAGATGCCGAATCTAAAGATACGATAGAGTATGCCAAAGCGACTGGAAAGTTAGGAATGTCATGTGCTCTTAAATTATAAAGCCACGCAATCTGATCCACACTTGTGAGTACAATGGAATCCACTTTATTTTCACGTAAGAAAGCACGCAAACGAGAAAGCTTACTTTCCATTGATTCACCCGCAAACTTTTCCGAATAATGGAAAGTTGGTGTACTAGGAAGCTCAGGACGATCTGTCCATACATCATTTACTAAATCTAGATTTACATTCATATGTAAGTGTGCCAAATCAAATACAGATTTATATGCCAAGGCATCCTTTGTGTTCATGACACGACCATCAAATCCAACTGTATCGTTTTCCTTTAGATTTTCAACAATATACGCATCGATTTCAGGAACGCCAGGCTGAGACATTCTCATTAAATCAATGCCTGTACCTTCTAGTTGACTTGCCGCCTGAATAAAATAACGACCATCTGTCCATAGTGCAGCCTTATCAAGTAATACAACTAAAACTCCTGCACTACCAGTGAATCCAGACATATATTTACGACATGCGAAATATTCGCAAACATATTCGGTTTCATGAAAGTCTGAAGTCGGAACAATATATGCCTGTACATCATTCTCTACCATTTTCTCACGCAATTTTGAAATTCTTTGAGTAATCATTTTTTAAATCCTTCTTTCCTCTATGCCAATTTCTTAAGTGCATCCACCTGGTATACCATATCCAAGAAATCAAATGCCTCACAAGAAAAACATAACACAATCATAATCAAAAATAACATCTTAATAATATATGTCACAAAATATACCGCTTTGACACTATTTTCCAATCGCATATATTTAAAGTGTGACCACATAATAAAGAGTGGAAACATAAACAATGCACCTTGAAACAACCAATACATCCAAGTACGATTTTGTAGAAGGTATAAGATGTTGAATACCTTATGCGCATGAAAATCAATCATGAATTGATTGATCACAGCCACCGATGCATGTCCATTGAAATAGCCAAGTGCACCTAGAAAGCTGATACCCGCAAATACATTCGTCAAAAAGATAACGGTTTTTGCGATTTGTTTAGGCTTCTTTGTGGTAACACGATTGGCCTGTGCCAAAAGACATAAGTAGCTCACAATAAAAAAGATGCCATATAAAAATGAATAAAACGGAATGAAACAATAGAAAATACAGAAGAATACCGATATGCCTAACATTAGATTTCCAATGGAATCGGTTGTCGTGTGATACCTCTGAATTCTACGAATACCATTTTTATGCATAGAAAAAGCACGCGTAATCGCATTATAGATTGGTTTTGGAAGTATTGACATCAATACCACAAAAACAAGCACAATACCTATCACAATATAATCGCCCATTTTATCCCTCCCCTTTAAATATTTACCTTTCTATTGTAGAATAAAAATATCATTTCGTCCAATCAGAAAGAGGTGCAGAATGAAACTAATTTTTTTAGACGCCGATGGTACACTCTTCCATCACGAAGGCTATATTCCAGATAGTGCCATCAAAGCTTGTATTCAAGCCCAGAAAAACGGACACAAAGTCATTCTATGTACAGGAAGACAACGCATTGAAATCTTTGGCCCTATGTTAGAAATTGACTACGATGCCATTATTGCAGGTAGTGGGGCAACCATTGAGTGTGAACACAAAGTCGTAGAAGAAAATGCCATGTCCAAAGAAGAAAGCCAATATTTATCAAACTACCTTCTTACAAATCACATCCCAGCTAACTTTGAAAGCAGCACAGGCATCTATGCCACGCAATATACAAAAGATACGATGTTAAAAATGGTCGAAAAACAATGTGCCGGCAAAAGTGAGGAAGAAAAAGCCAAACATGGCCTTACGATTCTAACGAACCAAGTCACAGTTGTAGACAATATAAAAGACCTTGTCTTCAACAAAGTCTCTGTGATTGATAATGGTAAAACACCATATAAAAAGATCCAACAAGATCTATCCGATAAATACGATGTGATTCCGGCAACCTTTGCGCCACTTGGAAAAGAGAGTGGAGAAATCACTTCCTACCACATCAATAAAGCCATTGGCATGGATGCCATAGTCAAATACTTTAATGCCGACATTAAAGATACGATTGCGATTGGAGACGGCTTTAATGATCTACCTATGTTTGAAAAAGCACATCTAAGTATCGCCATGGGTAATGCTCCACAAGAAATCAAAGATAAAGCTGATAGGATTACAACATCATTAGATGATGATGGTATATATCATGCCTTTAAAGAATTGAATCTGATTTAATTTTAAGCCCATTCAAGGGCTTTTTCTTTTACTTGAATCCTATGAAATTTCGGTTGTAAACAAGTCTAAATATTTTTCATTAAATCAGTATATAGTATTGAATATGACATTCAACATCTTGTTCTGTCTTTTATTCAATTTATAAGTTGCTATCCGTCCACGCCGGATTTTCTAACAAACACGCCTGAATCTTTATCAATGCTTTTGCCGCCGTTTTAAATGAAATTCTATCCTGTTCACGAAGGACATACTGATTCTGCATGGTCTCATAGGCTTTACGGACAGCTTCATTTTCTTTAGTCTGCGTAAAGAATATGAACTCTACTGGAGTAACTCCCGGTATTCCATCAAGCCGTCCCTGTTCTTCCTCCATACGTATTTTCAGAAGATGGTTCAATTTATCCGTATCCGAAAACAACTTCTTTATCTTTGGATGGTCAGCGATTACCGCCAAATCGTAGATATGCTTTGCAGCTTCAAATGCACGGTGATTGATAGAAGCCTGTCGCACATAAGCCTCCGCAGCAAATAGTTTATCAACAAATATTCTTTCCAGGGTAATCGTCTGGATATGGAATGGCTTCATGTCATACACTGTTTCTAGAATCTGTTTCTGTTCCTCATTTGCCAAATTATAGACCATAGCCGACACTTCGAGGCTATCCACAGGTTCACTGATTGTAAAGGAAGTTGCCTCCACCTTCAGCTTGCCGAATCGCTGTAGTGCGTCGTTTTCATCAAAAGTCGTGACTGGGTCATAAGTATAAACAGCAATCACTTCCGAACGGTTCGTTCTGCCCTGTGATGCATCTCTAGGAAGTGAAATATACTTTTTAGCAGCTCGTTCAAGCCGCTTATCATTTTGCGTCCTACTGCATCCCCTAGTATCAACTGAAAGGTCTATATCTTCCGAAAAACGATTTGTTGTTTTTAAAGCTTTATAAAGAGCCGTTCCTCCTTTGAAAAAAGCAGGAAGTCCTTCCTCCTGTAGGCATGCCAACTCATGCAAGATCAGCAGGACATAATAATCCTTCTCCAGCACGTCCGTACGGTATCCTGTCTGCTCATGTATCATTTCCAGTAAGAGACGAAAAGCCTCTTTATCCTTATGCAATTTCATAGTGCATTTCCTTTCATACTTGCTGTATGTGCCAGGTTCAATATCGTATTGCGATTATAATATTGGTCGGCTATAGCCAGCAAGGTTTTATATTGTAACCCTTTTCTCTGAATGTGTTCTGCAATAATCTCGTAAGGATGTTCAACGTCCACTGGTGCCTTTTTCAGTAATTCCAGGGTATCTAGCAATTGCAGGTAATCCTTATTTTCGGCAGTTACCGGTGTCTTTGGAGGTCGGATTACAACACCCAACTTTTTATCCGTCCTCATGCATTCTTTTGCTACATTTGTGACAAGTACTCGCTCGCGAGGCATTTGGGAAGTAAGTCCCATATAGTGTAGGATTGTTAACCCGGTTTCATAACCAATATCCGGGAGCAAGTATTTATCCGCAATCAATTGTTCTTTATTGATTCCGGTTTCACCAAAAGGTGTAATTGATGTACGATAATAAACCCCTTTTTGATAGCAGCGAAGCTCTGGCATCATACCGCCATCCATGATACGCTTTACCGCTACCGCTACCGCCGCTGCAGCATCTTTTTCATTTAGATCATAAGCTATTGCCATGCTCTTAGAAATCCGTCCTGTATAAATTGGAGTACCTGTCGTAACTTTTTTCATCTGCTCACATACAAATGTCGTATAGGTTTTTTTCATATAGCTAGCCTCCTCTACGATATATTTAATACGCTTTATACATTTTATATCCGATTATATTATATCATATTTCGAAAGAATTTCATCTAGTGTAACCAAAAATGCTTATATAATCATATATTTTTCAACAATTCAGCTAAATTTTCATTTAACATCGGTATTGCACCGTAACGACCAGATATGTATCCCTTTCCATAGTTTTCATCTTTACGAACGCTTTTAATCTCTGCCAAAGAATATAATTCTGTAGAACGATTTAAACTATTTAATTCAGTAAACCAAATTTGATCTCGTCTAAATAAGTCCAAGGATAATAAGCTTGTATCATGCGTAGTAAATATAATTTGAGGTTCTTCCTTTCCTTCTAAAGATAAGAATGTTTTTAACAAAGTATATAATAAAGACTCATGTAAACTTGTTTCTAATTCATCACAAATCAATATTTTTCCTTTTGAAATAATATCTAAAAAAGGACACAAAAACGCAAATAACTTTTGAATACCCGTTGATTCTTCAGTAAATAAATCTGTTTCAAAACCAGGATAAACAACAGAAGCCGTGATTTTTTGTAACGGAGTCATCCTCAATTTATTTTTATATTCGTCTGAAAGAAATTCTGGCAATTCAGACTGAGGAAACGCACTTTCCTCAATATTTATTTTAATATCTTGAATATCTACACCGATATCACGCATAAAAGATAAGGCTAAATTTTTTATTTCAGGATTTGAATTAAATTGATACAAAGAATACTGCATCCAATTTTCTTGATTTGCATTTGTATAAATCACTAAATCTTCACTAAAAAATCGAAATGCATCTTCAATTTCTGTAATATTTGTAAAATTAGCAGCACAAGAAATCATTAGCCTATTTGGCTTTAACACATCTTTACAACTATTAAATCTACCCTTAAATTTACTACCCTCTTCATATGTCATACCCGTTCGATCAAATATTTTTGCCTGTCTACCATTTGGGAAATAATATAAATATTCTTCTTTTACCAACATTTGTTCGATAGAAAACCCATACACAAAGCGAACTCCATTTTTTACAAATTGAACCGAATAAAAGCTTTCACTTCCTATACCATTCAATTTATGTGGCGTATATGGCATGCCCATACCAGGTTGTAAATTTATACTATTCGAAACCAGTAACTTCATAAAATATATAGCATCAATAAAATTACTCTTACCTGAACCATTAGCACCATAAACAACTGAAGATTTTAATATCTTTAAATCTTTATAATCATACAAATATTCACTATTAAAAGTATCTTTACTCGCTAACAAAGAAAATAACACTTCATCCTTAATTGATTTATGATTTTTACACCTAAATTCCAGTAGCATATATCTTACCTCATATCATTTCTAAGCACATAATAGCATGTAAATCTATTTTAAACAATTATATTTGTGATATTTTCTCGTTTTTGATATTTAAAATATCTTTTTTTTATGCATTATACTCATTAAATCATTACTCTTCTACATTTTCACTTAAACAATCAATACGCATTTGAATTTGATGCACTATTTCATCATTTCCTTAATATTAGATTTCAAATACTATACAGTATCACGAGTGCTTTAGAATAGATTTTTGTAAGTTTTTGCATTTTTTCATTCTAGAATCAATTTTATCGGCAATATTCATAATTTTAGAATCTTTTCTACTTTTTTTTGCCGTTACAACACAAAAAAACGCCTAGATTTCTCTAAGCGTTTGTATGTATTACTCTTCTACGATTTCACTTAAACGATCAATACCCACTTGGATACGACGTAATGTTTCATCTTTTCCTAAGATAAACGCAATCTCGATGGCTCCACCTGGAGTGAATTGTTTACCAGAAACAGCTGTACGGATTGGCCATAATACCTGTCCATTCTTCATTTCTAACTCTTTAGGAAGAGCTAATAAACATTCGTGCAATGCATCCATGCTGTCCCATTGATCAAAGGCTTCTAATGTAGCTTTGCTGGCTTTTAAAGCTTTTAATGCAACTTCAGGCGTTGTCTTCATTTTCTTATGACGATACATCTCTAAATCGTAATCTACTAATGTATCAAAGAAGTCAACACTTTCCTCGATTTGATTCAAGATATCAATACGAGGTTGTATGATCTTGGCAATCTCTTTTAAGTTATATGGTCCATGAACCGCTTTTTCTAAGTATGGACGAACTGTTTCATAATATGTTTCTTCATCCATATTTCTTAAATATACACCGTTCATCCAAGTCAATTTATCAATATCGAAAATGGCTGGTGATTTAGAAATACGGTGAATATTAAATACTTTGATCAACTCATCCAAAGTATAGATTTCCTGTTCAGTTTCAGGAGCCCATCCAAGAAGTGCGATATAGTTCATGATCGCATCTGGCAAATATCCCTTCGCAACAAGATCTTGGAAAGAAGCATCTCCATTACGTTTTGATAATTTGTGGTGTTCATCCTTCATTACAGGAGGTACGTGTACATATGTAGGTCTTTGCCATCCATACGCATCATAAATCAAGTTGTACTTAGGTGTACTTGATAAATATTCATTTCCACGAACTACGTGAGAAATCTGCATTTGGTGATCATCAATGATGTTCGCAAAGTTGTATGTTGGATATCCATCCGATTTAATCAAGATTTGTTCATCCAATACATCACCATCTACTTCAATACGACCATATACTTCATCATCAAAATATGTTTCACCAACATCTTTGATTGTTTGACGAATAACATAAGATTCACCCGCATCCAATTTAGCCTGTACTTCTTCAGCACTCAAGTGCTTACAAGGATCATTGAACTTAAAAGAAATACCTAAGCTTTCAGCTTCTTTTCTTTGAGCCTCAATTTCCTCTTCACTACAGAAACAATAGTGAGCTCCACCTAATTTAATTAAATCTTCGGCATACCCTTTGTACATAGGTAAACGTTCACTTTGAACATATGGACCAAAGTCTCCACCAATATCTGGTCCTTCATCCCAGTTCAAACCACACTCTTTTAAAGTTTTATAAATAACATCTACAGCACCCTCTACCTTACGCTCCTGGTCAGTATCCTCAATACGTAATAAGAAGTCGCCACCTTCGTGTTTCGCAATTAAAAATTCAAATAAAGCTGTACGCAAATTTCCAATGTGCATATAGCCAGTTGGACTCGGCGCAAAACGAGTTCTAGTTTTATTCATAGTTATAATCATCCTTTCGCTCTTAATATAATAATACGAAACTACATTTCTTTCAAGATTCCTTCAATCAACTCGACCTTTTCTTTTCGCGACATTTGTTTAATTTTATATTCCAACTTTAAAGCCTCAGACTTCGACTCACAAGCCCTATAATACACAAGCCTGCAAGGCCTTCTACACCGCGTATATTTTGCCCCCTTACCCAAGTTGTGCGTTTCTAATCTTCTATCTACATCCGTCGTATATCCCGTATAATATGTAGAATCACTACACTCTAAAATATATACATATTGACCTTTTTCCATATGCACATCATACCACAAGAAAAAAGAAAGCAGTTAAAAAACTACTTTCTCAACTTCTTATTGATCAAATGTAAAATAACGACAAGCGCAATTAAACCTAAAGTCACATAAATATTTCCATGATATTCAATACCAGTAGGAACATGCATCTTCTTATTCTCAAACAAGAATTCATTATTCTCTACCTTTTTACCATCAATAAAAATTTCATCCTCTTTGACCTCCACAAATAAGACTTCATCCGATTTTTCATACCCACTAGGCGCCTTTGTCTCCTTGATATACATCGCATCATCACGCATTAAAATCGATAGTGTACCATTGCCTTTAAATGTCTTCAAAGATTCTGTACAATCCCTATCCTTAAAACTTGTAAATTCAATAGAATCCAAGATCTCTTCCTTTGAATCCCTATCAATCTTTTTAATGATCAACTTCTCAAATGGACGATGCTTAGGATACATCACAACATCATAATTTAATGTATCCCCATCCCACTCTGGAACACTCACTAACATTGGACTCATTCTTTCATACTCGTTGATATTGACAGGATCAATAAAGTACAATCCTTCTTCTACATCTTCAAGAACAGCCTTACCTTCTTCATCTGTAACTAATCTTTCACCAGTAACCTCATACTCACTAAGCTTTGCGCAAATTTCTTCCACTTCTTCAGCCAATAATTCCGTATTGAAATCCACATCTAAATCTTGAAATTCTTCATTCAATACAAAAAAGCCATCCACAAGCTTTGCGACTTGCACAACACCAAACTCAACATTCTCCTTTGAGAGTTCATCTACCGAATCCTGCAACTCCACGCGAATCGAGTTTGCGTTTACCGGCATAACACATGCGAACATCATTAATATGATCAAACCAATTTTTTTCACCATTTCACCACCATTACACAAATTATTGGAATTAAAATAAAACACAATTCCCTAAAAGAATACGATTTACGTACCTTTTTCTCTTTCTTTTTAGGAAACACTCGTTTGGCCCTGACAACCAACCTTTTCGTATTGATTCCATACGGCGTACAAGTCACTAAACTCAATAGATCCCGGTTCTTCTCAATACCCATATCTAAGATGGCTTTTGGCTCTACCACAATAGAATCCATCACCTCATAGACCAATTCTTTTTTACACACATGGATATAGATCAAATCCTTCTTTTTTAATTCATCCAAACGCGTAAACAGTTTGGCACTTGGAAGACCTCTATGACCTGTTAATATACAATGCGAATTCTTTCCACCAACCGGAAGACTTGTAAAGTCAAAATGACCAATTCCACGATTTAATACTTCATCACTCGTTCCACGATAAATTGGTAAGTCTACATCAATCACTGGAATCTGGATGGTTGCGATCACACCTGATGATAAAGTATTTAACATCGTTTCATAAGCTTCTTTTTCTTTACCCAAATACAAATTTTGGTTGTAGTTCAACCCATCATTAAAACTTGACTTTAATATACCCTCATCTACTTTTTCTTCTTCTAAATAAAAACTTGAAATGACATTCTCTACACTTTGATTAAAAAAGAAATTTAAGATGAGTGGCAATACACAAATCAAGAAACCAAGAAAGAATAGAATCCTATTCTTCCCTTTTCTTCTTACATACATACACCATAATACCAGCACCCGTTATAACACACGCAATCGTTCCCATTGATCCTGTAACTGGTAATTTAGAGCCTGTTTGATTCACGACTTTTAAAGCTACACTTAAATCATTCGTACTCGCATTTAAATGCGTATTAAAACTAGTAGCCGCCAAAGAAACTAAACCCTCACCATTTGAGGTATAGTTATTACGATTGGATACAAATGTAGGCACAAGCTTAATTTCAATCGCTTCCTTTAATAATGTATATCCATCTGGTGCCTTGATTTCCTTTAAATAATAGGTTCCCTGATTCAAACCTTGAATCACAAACTCACCACTTGAATTCGATACGATTTCTTCATCCACACTATTTGAAACAACATATCCATTTGTACTTTTCTTGACCTTGACTAAATCCGTCAAATTCGAATCACGATACAACTTGAATGTTGCCCCCTCTAATTTGACATCCTTCTCATTTGTCTTTAAACCCTTTATTTGATATGTATAACACACAACACTATCCCAAGGCGTTTGCCCTTTCGAATTCGTTTGCGGATCATTTGAGAAATTCAATCGTACTTTATTTTCAAAACCCTTCCTTGAAATCTTTGTGGCAGCCAAGTCATTTAAATACGCATCATACGTAAAAAGAATCGAATCGCCTGGATTACCAAGTCCTTTAAAATCATTGAATGTGACTTTAAATCCAGTTGAAGACTTTGAAATACTATACTTATCAGCAGGAATAAGATTATCCTTTACCTTTACTTGAATACTGCCTTCTTTTAAAGATAGACTTTGATCCATTTCATCCTCAAACTCCAAGAAATAAGAAGCATATCCACTCATATCTGGCACTGTAGATTCATACTTATATGGAATGTCCTGCATGATCTCAAAATCGGCAATATCATTCCAACCAATATTGTTGTCATCTTCATAAATCTTCTTTAGAATACTCGGATAATCCGACTTAATTTGAATCGTCGTTTTAGGATTTGCGGTATTCACCATCGTCATAGAACTTGCCGCATGTGCATTGGATACATTGGTAATTTCATCAATCAAATAGAAACCATACCCCAACTTTTCCAACGTAATATTTCCATTCACATCACAACTTTCTACATTCACAATACTCGCATCCAATGTAGAGATTGCCTGTTGAATCGATTCAATAAACGTACGATATTCACTTTGACTTCCTTCATTATCTAAAGACATCATATAGTCCACGACATCTTGATCGGATACCGATTTAGATAATTTACTAGATACAAGCTCCTTGATTTTAGATGCATAAACACGATTTAAAGTATAGTGAATCGAAGTATTGTCCTTTGAATTGGTCGCATCAAACAATTTATATACCTTAAACGACTTTCCCTGCATCGACTGATTTGCGTTAGCCTGAATTAAAATACTGGCATTTCCCTCATTAAAACTTGCCGTACCATTCACAACCGAAACACTTGTTTCTTTCGCACTCACTGGACTTGTGACCATCGCCAACATCAACAGTCCTGTATAAATTAAATTCCTTTTATTCATGATTTCTCCTCAACATTAAATATGCACCTACAACCACACACACCAAACTCATACTTGAACCAGTATGTGGAAGCTTAGTCATTCTTTCATTCACAAACTCCAAGTTCACACTTCCATCCGCATATAAGCCATCTACTTTTTCTTGATCAACATACACATCATATTGTCCATTAACTGGAATAAAATCCGTTTTAATACAATACACACGATCTATCTTTTGATAGCCACTTGGCGCCTTGATTTCTTTTAAATAATACGTTTCACCATTCTTTAAATCCGAAAAAGATACAACACCATCTACAGTCGTTTTCTCATCTATCTTTTCTTTACACTCACTATCTTTAAACAATCCAAATACAGCACCATCTAGTAATTGAGCCATATTGTTTTTCTTTACGATCTTCAAAGAAAATGGATTCACTTTATTTGAGAATGTGATCACTGGATCCACCCCACTGATTTGTCCATTACTCAACACTTCAAATTCAATCGGCTGAATATCCAGGGCATACCCATCTAGAGTCTTAAACTCAGTTAATGTATGTTTTCCTTTTGTCAAACCAATTAATTCAATTTCACCCTTATCATTCGTCTTTTCTTGTAAAGGAAATGGTAAGTTTGGCATTGTATGCTTAAAGATGACATTCGGCAATGGAATCTGCGTTCCCTCTTGTACTTTGATCAACTTTAAACGATTCACTGTATCTTTCACACTAAACGTCTTAAATGCACTAATATGCTCCGACGTACTACTTGTACGATCTAGTTTTTGTACATATACTGTGCTATCCAATAAATACCCCTGTGGAGGATCGATTTCCTGAACTGTAATCGTACCTAGTGGTAAACAAATCTTTCCATTCAAATCCGTATAGAAGGCATCACCACTTACTTTATATGAATCTTCCATTAGAATCTTACCCGTCTTATCCGTCTTTAATATCCAGCTGCGTAAAGGTGAAATACCTAAACCACCTGGATCCTTATCATATAGACCACCATAAAACTTAAATTCATACTTCGCATCTTTTAAGCTAGCCATACCCTGTGCTTTATTGCCTGTTTCTGCATCTTGTTTCACCAAAACTAAATCCACAAGATTGGTTTGTGGAACATCTCGCACTTCAATTTCTACAACCGCTTCATCTTCCACCTTGACCGTATAGATCGTCGTATCTTTTTGATAGCCATGTGGTGCTAGTATTTCATTGACATAGTAAGTACCAAGATCTAAATCGGCAATCACATTGGACTTTCCTGATTCATCAATCTTAAATTCACCAATCTTTTCTTTACATCCAGAATCTTTGTACAATCCATAAAGAGCACCAGAAAATGTATAGGATGAGTTATATTGATTGATCTCATTCTTTGAACTGATCTTTAAAAGCTTTACTGAACCAGTAGGTACATACACACCATATGCCAACTTTTGAATTGGTGTTAATACACCTTGCCAGTTATAGGCAGACCCAGCCACATCGACCATATAAGTCGAATAGTTTTTAACACTTGGCTTTGAGATGATTTCATTCCATAAACCACCCACAACCTTATTCCAGTGATATCCATCATTACTTGCCTTACTAATACAATTCGAACTAAACGCATTCGATACAAGCTCACTTGTAAGTACGATAGCTCCGCTGACACCAAAACGAGATGTTAATATGTCTCCAGGACCGTTATAGCCATAGTACAAACATTTCTTTAGGTTCTCATTTTCAACCAAGTAAGGATCGGAAGTCACATCCCCAGCTGCAGGAGATGCATTCAATCCTTGCGCACAAAACGCTTCATGTGAATTTGACAATTTCCATATTCCATTCGCAATATAGTAGCCAGGCTTTTCTTCATAACGATGATGCGTCATACTCACGACACTACTCGCTCTAGATTCCATCACATCTACAGTTGTTTCAAATCCTGCACTATAGCGGTCTAGAATCATCAAACCATTCTTGATCAAATAGGCATCGGAATAGTTATCATAAAAGTCTTCACTTAAAAAATAGGTTGAATCACAATAGTCTAATAAACCATACTCACTAGCCTTAGCTTTTCGTAATTCAATAAATTCATCCGTATTGATGTTTCCCTTTTTATACTCCTCCATCATCTCCATTTCTTTTGAACTCATTCCATACGTATCCATCGTGTCAGCACGAACAATACTTAAAGAAAGAATGAATACTATAAGAATACTCATACATATATAAATCTTTTTTTTCATTACTTCACCTCCCATTTATATATTCTTTTCTTCTCACCTACTATTTTGACAACCCAATGTGAAAAAGACATTAATTCCAAGCATTTCTTTACGATACTTCCTATCTTGTCTAAAACGCAAAAAAACAAGCGTTTTACATAAAAAACACTTGTCAAAAAATCACAAATCGTGTATTATAAATAGGCACATTGGGGTATAGCCAAGCGGTAAGGCATCAGACTCTGAATCTGACATTTCCTTGGTTCGAATCCAAGTACCCCAGCCATGCCTATTACAGAGAAGCAATTCTCTGTTTTTTTTATATTTTAAACGGAATGGTATACTTCAAAGAATCACTTTTTACTTCTAAATAATGATCAATAATTTTAGTTTCTAAGAACAATTCTAACAATACATCATTTCGAGTGGACCCATTTGCTTCGATTTCAATACAATTGTCATTCATTCGAATTACTGGAGTACCTACCGTCCAATCATTATAGATAAACGCATTTAAAAGTGCTTGCCTTACATAATCCAAATTAAACAGATAACGATCAATTCTTGGTCGAACAGTGGTATCTGAAAAACAAATATTTTCCGCAATAAATCGATCTATAATTCTTATGAATGAAGTCAAAAGACAAACATGACCATAATCCGTTACTTGATCAAATTTGATAAACAGAATAGAATAATCATTTTGATCTGCCAATAATTTTTTCAATACATCATCCATTTTAAATGAACAATGACTTTCACTTAAATAGATCTTCAATTGATTATAAGTTAAACCAAGTCTATGTAACACAATAAATGCTTTTCCTTCTTCAAATTGAACTTCCATTTTTATTTCAGATTCTGGATTTGGTTCAATACAGGTCGTAATATGACTCCAAATCCGTTTTAAATCTTCATCCAAATCATCTGAAGCAATCTTTAAAACACCACTACATGTATTTAATAAAGATACAATTTCTTTATCATATTCAAAATTTGATTTAATTTCATAATTAAACATAACTATCACCAATACTATTATAAGGGACCCGAAGGTGCTTTACTACTCAATAAAACATAATTTTCGATTTGAAACATAATGTATTTATTTGTCTATTGTACATTAAAAAAGAGAACTTATTTAAGCTCTCTAATGCGATATTTTAGAATGAATGATTTTTTTTATAATCATTTATTTCTCTCTTATTAGGTGTTCTTTTGTAAATTTCATAATAAGTTTTTTCGCTCACTATATTTTGTTCCAAATACATAAATTCTTTTATTACATGCTCTTTATCTATTTCATCTAACATTGGAACAGTTGTGATTCTCGGCTCTGATTCATATGAAATCGGTAGCGAATATAAAATTTCTTCTTCAACCAAAATAGCTTCCGTTATACTTTCTGAAAATTCTAATGGTTTTATATTCTTAATGAAACCACTTTCAGTATAACAAATATAACGTGTTACGATTTTTTCCCTATTAAATTGGCTTTTTAAAAACGCTTTTCTCATAGGAATGTATTTATTTCTGGATATCAAAAAATATTTAAGATTAATTTGATAGTTGTAATACAATATTTTGGCAAAATCCGATTTAGAATATTCATAATTTGTATTGAAGTTTCTGCTTTTATCTACAATATTAAAATCACGTTCTAGCCAATAATATGGTTTGCTTAAATAATCTAATTTAATTATATCGCATTCGTATTTATAAGGCTCATGATATCTCGCCTCAAAGAATGGTCTATTGTTTTGAATTATTTTTTTTACTTTTTTAAACTTTTTAGAAAACTCAAGTTTTTCACTATTGTTCAAAGCAATTACATTCGAGCCTGTATTTTTTATGATAATATCTGTAATTCTAACAACTATCATATCTCTAAATTTAAGATATTTTTGATCGCCATTTGGAGTATATGCTTTCATATAATATTTCTGTGTATGTTCAGAATAATCTGAACAATTGGAATAAGATGGAACTACCCATACTGCCCCAAAATCCTTTATTTCACCAAAGACGAAAGGTCTTTTCCCTTCTTTAATAAAATCTGGATTAAAGCCGTATTTAGTAACAGTCGATTTTTTTAACCAAATAACTTCTCCAGCTTCAAGCGAGTAAATATTTTTCATAAGGTGTCTCCATAAATAAAAACCCCCAATTATGGCGAGGGGGTCAAGCGCACACTATAACTTGCGAAGCTCTTCACTTTTATCCCGCTTATCCAAAAAGGACTGAGCAAGCGGCTAGATATTAGAGCAGCTAACTCCTCTATCTTCATATATATTATGCGTTATTTACCTCTAAAAATCAACTGTTTCCCATAGTTAAATTGATTTAAAAGTGGCTGCAATTTAATTACAACTTGAAACACAATTTATTTAATTTTTTTCTTTTCATCAATTAAGCTATATGACTTAATTATCATCGAATTAAGTTGTTTGGCTTAATTAGGCATAAAAAAAGAGAGCATAGCTCTCAATTTTATTTATTAACGATTGAAGAAGAAGTTAGGAATTTGTTCATCATCACTTGTGTTACTTTCAACACTAGTTACAACACCTGAGTTAACAGGAGCTTGGATTTTTGGTTCTGTGAACAATGTATCATTCGCAACTTGTTTAATTACTGGTTCACTACGTCTTTTACGTTGTTTTTCTTTTGGTTCTTCAAATCCAGTAGCGATTACTGTAACGATGATCGCATCACCTAATTGTTCGTTGATTGCGATACCAAAAATGCAGTCAACATCTCCACCAGCTGCATCTTGAATGACAGCTACAGCGTTTTGTGCATCAAATAAGCTAACTTTGTCACCACCAGTGATGTTTACGATAGCTGATTTAGCACCAGAGATTTGTGCTTCCAATAATGGTGATTGGATAGCTTTTTCAGCAGCAGAGATAGCTTTGTCTTCTCCTTCTGCCATACCAATACCGATCAATGCACGACCTTGGTTTTGCATAACGCTACGAACGTCCGCAAAGTCTAAGTTTACCAATGCTGGAACAGCGATCAAGTCAGAGATTGTTTGAACACCTTGACGTAATACGTTATCTGCAGCTTGGAATGCTTCTTCGATTGGTTTACGACCAATCACATCTAATAAGTTGTCATTTGAAACGATGATCAATGAGTCAACATATTTTTTCAATTCTTCAATACCATCTTTGGCATTGTTTGCACGACGACGACCTTCAAAAGTGAATGGACGAGTTACAACGGCAACTGTTAAAGCACCTTCTTCTTTAGAAATCTTAGCGATTAATGGAGCAGCACCAGTACCAGTTCCACCACCCATACCAGCAGTGATAAATACCATGTCGCTTCCTTTTACAGATTCGCGAATTTCTGCTTCACTTTCTTCAGCAGCTTTACGTCCATATTCTGGATTTCCTCCAGCACCTAAACCTTTAGTAGTTTCTTTTCCTAAAACGATTTTATTATCGCAAGGAGAGTTTTTCATAACTTGTACATCTGTGTTGCAGATATAGAAATCAACACCCTTAACACCATCAGCAACCATACGGTTAACAGCGTTGGATCCACCACCACCAACACCAAATACTTTAATATTTGCTACTTGATTAAATTCAGTCATATAATATTTTCCTCTCTTTTTTATTCTTCATCTGCTAAAATAGCATTCTTTAATTTCTTAGTAAATCCACCTTCACCAGTATGCGCCTTTTGATTGATCGAATCAATGCTCGCTTCTAATTCATTATTGTTTGCACTAATTCTGTCATCATGGTGAATACGGTTGATGTCTTGCCAAGCATAAGCCATACCTAAGCCACACACAAATGCACCATCTCTTGCACCAATGGCTTGTTCTTGATAGATCATGGCACTCGCATTGAATGATTTATCTAAATCCTTCAATACAGGAATATTACTTCCTTGTCCTGTGATCACATATCTTGATTTTCCTTGGCGAACAATTGGTAAACATGCATCATTTACAGCTGCAATCCATTGACGAATACGAGGTAAACAAGCCTTCGCAAGTTCATTTGCCGTAATCTCAACACGCATATCTTCTCTTTGTTCAATATAAACGATCACATCACTGTTTTCATCTTCCTGACCCGAGAAAATATTCTGCAACAATCTGTAACATACATCATCACTTAACTTATATTTTCTTTGGATATCCTCAATGAACCATAAGTATCCATAATCCAAAGTTGTACAAGTCATTAAACGACCTGTGCTAAATAAAGCTAAAGTAGAGTGATTCTGTTCCAAATCGATTTGGATCGTAACTCTTTCTGTACTCTGTGCTAAAGCAGCCGTTTCTTGACCAATCGCAAATGAATCTAAACATAGATCCAAGATTTCAAGATTTGCCTGTTCCACACAACGAGCATACGAATAAATCGTTTCTTTATCAGCATATAATAGATCTACATCCATGATGAAATCCTCACATTCCTGATTTAATGGAAGCTTTTGACTTACTTGTCCATTGACTTCATAAGTCACCTTATTCGCATTGACAAATTCTACATCTTCATTCAATCGTTTTTGAATGGCGTTTTTAAATCCTTGCTGAATATGGAACAAACGAATATTTTTTGTACCATCTTCAATCTGAACACGCACCTTTTGTGAGCTACGCATTACATTTACACTAGGAACAGCCAATAAGACACGTTCAATTCGATATCCTAAAGCTGCCTGTGCATTCGTTATAGCTTGACGAATGGCTGTAACAATAGCACTTTCATCGACAATCTTTTGATTTTTATCTACACCTGAACAAACAACTCTTTCTGTTCTTAAAACGTTGTAACGAGCTTCAAATATCTCTAAAACGATAAGACGAATCTCTTGATCAGCAATTTCGATAGCCGCATAAACTCTTTTCTTACTCATTCGACGTCTCCTTTTACATACTACTAAACAATAATACCATATTTGAAATAAAAATAGAAGATTCTCTTTTTAAATTCAACATTGAAAAAAGGGCCGGCATAAGCCTACCCTTCCAATTTTTGAAATGCCTTTTCCCTAAATCTTTTCTTACAC